>SCSX01000014.1 GCA_004297825.1 Spirochaetota bacterium | reverse complement strand
TGAGGATCAAGGCAAGGAGCCCACAGATACCGACTTTAAAACTGATGATGATCTTTAGTCGGCTTTAGCCGAACACGAAGCCACCGCCTTCAGGCGGTGTGTGGTTCACTCATATCTAGATCTTAGTTATTCGAAGGAGACGAAATGCCTACTATCAGCCAGCTGATCCGCAAAGGGAGAGGAACAAAAAGGAAGAAATCGAAATCTCCTGCCCTTAAAAGATGTCCGCAGAAGCGCGGCGTCTGCACCAGGGTGATGACCGTTACGCCTAAAAAGCCCAATTCCGCGCTCCGCAAGGTTGCGCGCGTGCGTCTTACCAACGGTATCGAGGTTACGGCGTATATCCCCGGAGTCGGGCATAACCTGCAGGAACACTCGGCGGTACTGGTTCGTGGCGGCAGGGTAAAGGACCTTCCCGGCGTCCGCTATCACATCGTACGCGGCACGCTCGATTCTCTCGGCGTGGAAGACAGAAGAAAGAGCCGGTCCAAGTACGGATCGAAACGGCCCAAAGCCTAGTAATTATCGAATCACACCATAAGTAAATTGTAAGAGGACTAAAATGCCCAGAAGAAGAAGACCGGAAAAACGAGAAGTACTGCCTGATCCAAAATTCAGCAGCACCCTGGTCACCAAATTTATAAACTGCATGATGTATGACGGCGAGAAGGGAGTCGCGGAGAATGCGTTTTACAAGGCGATGGACATACTCGAGCAGCGGGCCAAGAAAAATCCGATAGAGGTCTTCATGCAGGCGCTCGACAACGTGAAGCCCGTGGTCGAGGTAAAATCGCGCCGGGTCGGCGGAGCCACGTACCAGGTTCCTATCGAGATTCGTCCCGAGCGCAGGCAGGCGCTCGGAATCCGCTGGCTTATCAGCTATTCCCGCGGCCGGTCGGAGAAAACGATGTTTCAGAAGCTCGCGGGCGAGCTCATGGACGCGTATAACAACACCGGTGCCTCCATAAAGAAACGTGAAGACACGCATAAGATGGCCGAGGCAAACAAGGCGTTTTCGCACTACAAGTTTTAGCCGTCCGCAGCGTTCGATCATTTTTCTTGAATACCAGGGGAGAACCCTGGTATTCGCGTATTCAGTCGATCAAAGGAAAACCCAATGGGCAGAGAGCTCCCGCTGACACGAACCCGAAATATCGGCATCATGGCGCATATCGATGCAGGGAAAACCACGCTCACGGAGCGTATCCTGTATTACACGGGGAAAACCTACAAGATCGGCGAGGTACACGAGGGAACGGCGGAAATGGACTGGATGATCCAGGAGAAGGAACGGGGGATCACCATCACGGCGGCCGCGACTACCACATTCTGGAAGAATACCCGCATCAATATTATCGATACGCCCGGTCACGTGGATTTTACCATCGAGGTTGAGCGGAGCCTTCGCGTTCTGGATTCGGCAATCGCCGTATTCGACGGGGTTGCCGGCGTAGAACCGCAATCCGAAACGGTGTGGCGGCAGGCGGACAGGTATCATATTCCCAGGATCTGTTTTGTGAATAAAATGGATCGTGTGGGGGCTGATTATGCCCGCTGCCTGAAGATGATCGAGGAACGGCTGCATGCCCGTCCCCTCCCGCTGCAGATTCCCATGGGCTCCGAGGACAAGTTCGCGGGCGTGGTGGACCTCGTTACGATGAAGAGCCTCGTATGGACCGGTCAGATGGGCGAGGATATCCAGGAACTTGATATTCCGGAGGAACATATCCAATCGGCGCGGTCGCACCGCGAGACGATGCTCGAGGCGCTCGCCGAGTTCGATGACGGGCTGATGGAGAAGTTCCTCGAGGGCGCGGATATCTCCCCCGAGGAGATAAGGAAAGCCGTGCGTGAGGCTACAATGCGTTCCGCACTTTATCCTGTCTTCTGCGGGAGTGCCTTGAAAAACAAGGGGGTCCAGCCGGTTCTTGATGCAATTATCGAGTACCTCCCTTCACCCAGGGACGTAAAACCCGTCCAGGGACATGATCCGAAAAATTACGAAGAGATGATCTCGCGCGAAGCAAATGACAAGGAGCCCTTTACCGCCCTGGTCTTTAAAATTATGTCCGATCCCTATGTCGGCAAGCTTGCATATATCAGGGTCTATGCGGGACATATTAAAACCGGCGATGCCGTCATGAATGTGTCCGAGAAAAAACGTGAAAGGATAGGACGAATTCTCAGGATGCATGCAAACGACAGGGAAGACGTTTCGGAAATTTTTACGGGCGATATCGCCGCTGTCGTAGGGCTTAAAACCGTGAGGACCGGGGATACGTTAGCCGTGGAAAGCGGGCAAATCCTTTTGGAGCGAATGGACTTTCCCGATCCCGTGATCTCGATTGCCATCGAGCCTAAAACGAAGGCAGACCAGGATAAAATGGCCGCAGCCCTGAAACGACTTGAAGACGAGGATCCGACATTTCGGGTTAAGACGGACCAGGATACGGGACAAAATATAATATCCGGTATGGGTGAACTGCACCTTGAGATCATTATCGACCGGCTTACGCGCGAATTCAATGTGAGCGCAAACATCGGTAAGCCCCAGGTTTCGTACAAGGAAACGATAACCAGGCCGGTAACGATAGAGAACAGGTATGAGAGGCAGATCGCGGGCAAAAACCAGGTAGGTCATGTCATCCTGATGATGGAGCCGTTGAAACCGGGCTCGGGACTCATATTCGAGAGGAAATTGAAAAACAGAGAGATACCGGACTTGTTTATCCCGCACGTGGAAAACGGCGTAAAGGACGCCATGGAAGCGGGTATACTCGCGGGCTATCGCATGGTGGATATTAAAGTAGTCCTGGTGGGCGGCTCTTATAACGAATCCGAAGCCGTGGATGTGGCGTACCGCATTGCGGCCACCATGGCGGTGAAGGACGGGGCACGGAAAGGAGAGTCCACTTTATTAGAACCTGTTATGAAATTGGAGCTTGTTGTTCCCGATGAATATATGGGCGAAGTGATCAATGATGTAAACACCCGTAGGGGTAAAATTGAAAAAATTGATGTACGCGGTCAATTGAAGGTGATCGATGCGCTGGTGCCGCTTTCAGAGATGTTCGGGTATGCAACCTCGCTGCGGTCGCTCTCACAAGGACGCGCTTCACATACCCTTCAATTCAGTCACTATGATTTGGTGCCAAAAACCATCACCGAAACGATTGTCGCGCGCTTGATGGGCCGGATCATTTGAAATTTTTGATTAATTTAGAAATTAATGTATTGACAGAAGGGGTGTGGATTTTATTAATTCATTCACTCGGATTTTAGTCCGGGAAGAGGAAGTTCTATCTTTATTAACTTAACTGTCCTCGTTAAATCTGAAACATTCCCGTAGCGTGTTAATCGTTAAAGAGGGGCTTTACCGAACCGACGAGATTGTTTCCGCATCTATCCATATCTGAAAATTTTTTAAGGAGAGATAAAATGGCAAAGGAAAAGTTTGAACGGAGCAAGCCGCACGTTAATGTGGGCACCATCGGGCACATTGACCACGGTAAGACCACTCTTACTTCGGCTATCACCAAATGCCTGACTAATGCTATCGGCGGCAAAAATAAGCCCATTAACTACGACCAGATCGACAATGCACCCGAAGAAAAGGCTCGTGGGATAACGATTGCCACCTCTCACCAGGAATATGAAACCAAGAACAGGCATTATGCGCACGTGGATTGCCCCGGCCATGCCGACTATATTAAGAACATGATTACGGGCGCCGCCCAGATGGACGCGGCTATTCTCGTGGTTGCCGCGACGGATGGTCCCATGCCCCAGACGAAGGAGCACGTTCTCCTGGCTCGCCAGGTGAATGTTCCCTATATGGTCGTTTTCCTCAACAAGGTCGACCAGTTGGATCCTGCGGACAGGGCCGAACTTATAGAGCTCGTAGAAATGGAAGTTCGCGAACTGCTGAACAAATACGAATTCCCTGGTGACGAAATTCCAATCGTTCCCGGATCCGCTCTCAAAGCTATGGAGTGCGGCTGCGGAAAGGAGACTTGCGAAAACTGCGGTCCCATCCTCAAACTTGCCGAAGCGCTCGATTCGTACATACCCGAGCCTAAGCGCCAAAAGGATAAACCCTTCCTCATGCCGATAGAAGACGTGTTCTCCATCACCGGTCGCGGCACGGTAGTGACCGGAAGGATCGAGCGGGGCATGGTAAAGACAGGCGAGGAAGTTGAAATTATCGGTTTCGTAGAGACGAAGAAGTCGGTCGTAACCGGCGTGGAAATGTTCCGGAAAATACTTGACGAAGGGATGGCCGGGGATAATGTCGGTTGTCTTCTCCGCGGTACCGGCAAGGACGAGGTAGAGCGCGGGATGGTTCTTGCAAAGCCCGGTTCTATTACTCCTCATAAGAAATTCGAAGCTGAAGTTTATGTACTTTCCAAAGAAGAGGGAGGCCGTCATACACCTTTCTTCAATAACTATCGTCCTCAGTTCTATTTCAGAACGACCGACGTTACCGGCATGATCGCGCTTCCCGAGGGGGTTGAAATGGTTATGCCGGGAGACAATATCAAGATGACGGTAGAACTTATCACCCCGATCGCGATGGAAGAAACGCTTCGTTTTGCGATACGTGAAGGCGGGCGAACCGTTGGCGCGGGCGTGGTAGCCAAGATTCTCGAATAGTTCTCACTAGGTTTCAAGGTAGTCGAGCCTTGTTGATAACAGTTGTCAGGCCGTGGGTGGTCGCGACAACTGTTATTTTCAGGAGGCTGGTTGCAAAAGAGCATGCAAGTTCATTAAAATTGGGTTAACTGACGTGGCGAAGATTACAGGGCAGAAAATACGTGTCAAATTGCGGTCGTTCGACGCAAAACTTCTGGATCAGTCGGCCGCAAAGATTGTTGCGACTACGAACAGGAGCGGGGCTCAGGTCGCCGGTCCAATACCTCTACCGACCAAGGTGGAAAAATTCTGTGTTCTGCGATCGCCCCATGTCAACAAGAAGTCTCGCGAGCAGTTCGAAATAAGGACGCATAAGCGCCTGATTGACATCATTGATCCGAATTCTGATACGGTCGAAGCTCTGATGAAACTCGAACTCCCTGCTGGTGTTTCTGTCGACATTAAATCCTAGATTTGGAGTCGTGATAACACTTGAAAGGCTTTCGCTATCTGCCGTTTTGATAGATGCGGTATTTTTGTTAAGTGTGGGATAAGACGATGAAGAAGTCGCTGATTGGAAAAAAAATAGGAATGACGCAATTCATCATGGAAGACGGAACCCTCATCCCCGTCACCGTGTGCGAACTCGGCCCCTGCGTTGTTTTGCAGAAGAAAACTGTCGAAAAAGACGGTTACGCTTCGCTCAAGGTTGGCTATGCGGAGGCGAAAGAGAAACGCGTTCCCAGGGCCCAGCTCGCCGCCTATAAGAAGATGAATATTTCTCCCAAGAGAATTCAAAAGGAGATCGATGCTTTTGATGACGCTCTCGTGGAAGGCAGCGTGATCACTTGTGAAATTTTCGCAGAAAACCAGCTGGTGAACGTCCTTGGGTTGTCCAAGGGTAAGGGATTCACCGGTGTTATTAAGCGTTATGGGTTTGGAGGGGGTCGTAAAACGCACGGCTCTGATTTCCACCGGGCACCCGGATCGATCGGCGCGCACACTTTTCCTGGTGAAGTTTGGAAAGGACAGAAAATGCCGGGACGTCACGGTAACAAGAATCTCACAATTAAGAATTTAAAAATCGTAAAAGTCCTCAAGGATAAAAACATAGTGCTCATATCCGGAAGTATTCCGGGTAGAAAAGATTCTCTGATCACAGTAATAGAAAAATAGGCAGGCTCGCCATGATGCTCGATAAATATGCAATAGACGGAAAGCTGGTCGGACAGGTGGAATTGGTCGACAGTGTGTTCAACGTCAAGGTGAACGATGCGCTCATTTATGAGCTCATAAAGGCGGCAAACGCGAATCTGCATCAGGGAACTCATTGTACCAAGGAGCGCTCATTCGTGTCTGGAGGGGGGGCGAAGCCTTGGAGGCAAAAGGGAACCGGGCGCGCACGGCAGGGCAGCATCCGCGCACCACAGTGGAAGGGTGGAGGGACTATTTTCGGACCCCAGCCGCGCGATTACAGGATTGAGCTGCCCAAAAATATGAAAAGGGAAGCGTATCGGTCCCTATTGTCGCTCAAGGCGAAGCAGGGACAGATAAAGATAGTTGAGGATATAAAGATCGCCGACGGCAAAACCAGGGAAATGGCCAAAATCGGCAAAGCCCTCAGTGTTGCAAAGGGTGTGTTTTTAACCGAAAATGATGATGTGCTTCTCAAGCGTGCACTGCGTAATATTCCCTGGTTTATATACAATAACGTGAAACGGCCTTCAAGTCGGGAGATATTTTATTCTAAGACTCTGCTTATTACTGAGAGCGCCTTGAAGTATTTAAACGAGAAGTACGCGAAAGGTGAGTAACCATGGATCATAACGATACTATTGTAAAACCCGTCCTGTCCGAAAAGAGCACTGAATTTGCCAGTCAGGGCAAATATGTTTTCCGGGTAGCGATGAAAGCGAATAAGCCTTTAATTCGAAAGGCGATAAAAGAGCTGTTTAATGTAACAGCCAAGAAGATCAATATTGTAAATGTCCGCGGGAAAAAGAAACGCGTGCGTGCGCAGTATGGATTCACCTCTTCCTGGAAAAAAGCAGTAGTGACGGTCAAAGCCGGAGAAAAGATCGAACTTTTCGAGAATCAATAGTTGATGAGCAGGAAGTGAGAGACAAGGATAACGGCAATGGGAATTAAGAAGTTCAATCCGGTAACAAAAACGCTGCGGTATAAAACAGTCCTCACGAAGGACGAAATAACCGCGGAGGAACCCTACGGACCGTTGACGGTAGGGAAAAAGGAATTCGCCGGCCGCGGCCATAAGGGACAAATTTCGGTGCGCAGACGTGGCGGCGGACATAAGCAACGCTATCGTATTATTGATTTCAAGCGTGATAAATTCGGGATTGAAGGCAAGGTAAGTACGGTTGAGTACGATCCCAACAGGTCGGCCTTTATTGCCCTGATTACGTATAAGGACGGAGAAAAACGATACATAATCGCGCCTGAGTCGTTGAAAGTTGACGATGTTATCGTATCGGGAGAAAACGCGGAATTTAAAACAGGGAATACTCTGCCCCTGAAAAACATTCCCCCCGGCACTAATATCTACAATATAGAGCTTCATCGCGGAAAGGGGGGGCAGATTGCACGTTCTGCCGGCACGACCGCCCAGATTACCGCGAAGGAAGGCGAGTACTGCCTGATAAAAATGCCGTCTGGTGAGCTGCGCAAGATACACAAGGAATGCTATGCTACGATCGGCGAGGTAGGAAACAAGGATCATATCAACGTAACCATCGGCAAGGCCGGGCGTTCGCGGTGGCTTAATCGCAGGCCCAAGGTTCGCGGGGTTGCGATGAATCCGATCGACCATCCATTGGGTGGCGGTGAGGGAAAATCTTCGGGCGGTCGGCATCCCGTGTCTCCTACGGGCCAACCTTCCAAGGGATATAAGACTAGAAAGAAGAAGAAGTATTCAAATACCATGATAATTAAGAGAAGGAAGTAGCGTATGTCTCGTTCCGTCAAGAAAGGTCCTTACGTCGACATCAAGCTCTTTAAGAAAATAGAAGAGTTGAATTCAACCAATACGCGAAAGGCCATCAAGACCTGGTCAAGGCGGTCTACGATTTTCCCTGAAATGATCGGGCACACGTTGATGGTGCACAATGGCAAGAATTTCATCCCGGTGTACGTGACTGAAAATATGGTTGGTCACAAACTGGGTGAATTCAGCCCGACCAGAACTTTTCGGGGGCATACCAGCAAGGATGACAAGGTCGCTAGCAAGAAGAAAGGCGCGAAATAGGTGACGAAAATGGAAGCATTTGCAATGTCCAAGTACAACAGGGTCTCCGCTCAGAAGACCCGGCTTGTGGCTAATGAGATACGAGGATTCTCGTTTCCCGAAGCGGTTGATGTACTTAAGGCGATTCCCCGGAAAGCATCTTTGATAATTCTAAAAACGCTTTTTTCAGCCGGGGCCAATGCGAAGTATCAGAAACCGGATCTGCTCGATAAGGATCTTTTTATCAAGAAAATCACGGTCGACGAAGGGCCGACGATGAAACGTTTTCGCGCGAGGGCGCGTGGACGGGCATCGAAAATTAAAAAGAGAACGAGCAGTGTAACTGTCGTTCTATCTAACGAGTAATAATACTAAAATCAGGAATTTATTTTATGGGTCAGAAAGTAAATCCGGTAGGGTTGCGCGTCGGGATCAACAAACCGTGGGATTCAATATGGTACGAAGAGAAGAAGCAGTATGCGAAGTATCTCCACGAAGACATCACGATACAGAAACATGTTGAGAAGAAGCATAAGAATGCCGGCATTTATAAAATATCTATCGAACGTTATCCGGACAGGGTGAATGTGAATGTTCACGCAGCGAGACCGGGATTACTTATCGGAAGAAAGGGTGCTGATATTGAGGTTTTAAAGGCGGAATTACAGAAGCTCGCTTCGAAGAACGTCTATATCAATATCATTGAAGTAAAAAAACCGGAGAAGAATGCAAAGCTGATCGGCGAGCAGATTGCATCGCAGATCGAAGGCAGGTTTCCCTATAGAAGATCGGTGAAGCAAGCCATTGCGGGCGCAATAAGGGGCGGTGCGCTTGGGGTGAAGATAGCGATTTCCGGTCGTCTGAATGGCGCTGAAATTGCCAGGTCGGAATCCTATAAGGAAGGAAGGATTCCGCTGCATACACTCAGGGCGGATATCGACTACGGAACAGCAGAAGCACTTACCACATTCGGCCTTATAGGCATTAAAGTGTGGATATATAACGGTGATATACTTTCCAACCGAGAGGAAAGCGACGAAGATAAGTATTCGGTCAAACGAAAGACGAAGTAAGGTGACAGGGTTAGCTTTATGTTAATGCCAAAAAGGACCAAGTACAGGAAATTACAGCGTGGTCGAATGAAGGGTAAGGCTCTTCGCGGATCGACCATCGCATTCGGTGAGGTCGCGCTCAAAACCTTGGAGTGCGGCAAAATTTCGAGCAAGCAGATCGAGGCGGCTCGTGTCGCTATCAACAGGAAGGTAAAAAGGGGAGGCAAGCTGTGGATTCGGATTTTCCCGGATTACCCCTTTACCAAGAAACCTGCGGAAACCCGCATGGGGAAGGGAAAAGGAAACCCCGAGGGCTGGGTCGCAATTGTAAAGCCTGGACGAATCCTTTTCGAACTTGCCGGCGTAACGGAAGAACTTGCCAGGGAAGCATTGAGGCTGGCGGATTTTAAACTGCCTGTGAAAACAAAGATAGTTTCCATCATCAATAAGGGGGAGTAGCCGGAGGCCCGGGAAGAGGATAACCATGAAAATTAAGCTGAAAGAATTATCCATGGAAGAAATGGACCGTGCCATGAAAGACGCTAAAGTCGACATTCGGTTGGAGAGATTTAAAAGCGTAACGAGCAAGGTTGATAATCCGAAAAAGATTAGAGAAAACAAGAAGCTCATCGCGCGCATACTCACCCTGAAACGTGAATATGCCCTTGGGATTCAAACTCCAAAGGCAAAATAACCTGAAATGCCGGGACGGTAAGCAATACTATGGAAGCAAAATCTGCCAAACAAAAACAACTCGTCGGCAAAGTCGTAAGTAATAAAATGGACAAGACGATTGTAGTGGAATTGGAGCGCACGATGATGCATACGCTCTATAGAAAACCCGTAAAGAGATCGAAGCGGGTGAAGAGCCACGATGCAAAAAATGAGTGCTCGATCGGAGATATCGTAAGGATTGAAGAAACGAGACCTTTATCCAAGGACAAGCGCTACAGGCTCATCGAGATTATTGAGAAGGTAAAGTAGGTAAAGGATCATGATCCAGGTACAGACATTTCTCAACGTGGCGGATAACAGCGGCGTTAAGCGCGTTCAGTGCATAAAGATCCTCGGTGGTACGAGGCGCAGGTATGCCACTGTGGGCGATATAATAATAGTTGCCGTCAAGGATTCGCAACCATCGTATGGCTTGAAGGACTCGGTTGGAAAAAAGGTTCATGGTAAATCCGTTCTCAGGGCGGTCGTGGTGAGAACCAGCAAGCCCGTGCGCAGGAAAGACGGTTCATACATCCGTTTCGACGATAATGCTGTTGCAATTATTGACAATAAGAATGAGCCTCGCGGGTCGCGAATTTTCGGCCCTGTGGCCAGGGAACTCAGGGATAAGAACTTTATGAAGATAGTTTCCCTGGCTCCGGAAGTATTATAAGAGGGCATTGACATGACGAGCACGAATCTAAAGAAGAATGACAACGTGGTAGTTATCACTGGTGCCGACAAGGGCCACCGCGGGAAGATATTATTCATCGACACCAAGAAGGCCAGGGTGGTAGTTGAAGGAGTCAACAAGAAGAAAAAGTTCGTACGTCCGTCACAGCAGAATCCCAAGGGGGGAGCAATAAGCCTGGAGTTTCCCATTGCGATCTCAAATGTTGCATTATTCTGCGATAAGTGCAAAAAGGGCGTTCGCACCGGGGTTCAGATTAAGGATAATTCAAAGGTCCGCGTATGCAAGAAGTGCGGCAAGAACATGGACAAGTGATAGGGTGACTTCAATGGCTGCGAGACTCAAAGTAGAATATCACACGAATATTAAAAAACAGCTGACTGAGCGCTTCAAATATTCGTCAGTGATGCAGGTTCCCAAACTCGAAAAAATAGTTCTCAACGTGGGAATGGGCGATGCGCATGCAAATGCAAATGCGCTAAACGCCGCAATAAACGAACTTTCGACCATAACGGGCCAGCGGGCGGTGAAGACCGTTGCCAGGAAATCAATTGCGAACTTTAAAATTCGCGAGGGTTATGACGTAGGTTGCCGTGTGACTCTGCGCGGGGAGATCATGTATGAATTTCTCGACAGACTCATAAACATCGCCCTTCCGCGCGTACGTGACTTTAAAGGATTGTCGCCGAAATCATTCGACAATTTTGGTAATTATAATTTTTCCGTCCGGGAACAGATTATTTTTCCGGAGATAGATTTTGATAAGGTTGATAATATCCACGGTATCAATATAACCATCGTAACCAATGCCGGGTCGAAGGAAGAGGCAAAGGCGTTACTCGATGAGTTAAAGATGCCATTTAGAGATTAGAGGTGACCGAAGTGGCCAAGACATGCTTGATAGCGAAAAGCAAGATGACGCCCAAATACAGCGTACGCCAGCATAACCGGTGTAAAATATGCGGGCGCCCCCGCGGTTATATGAGACGTTTTGAAATGTGCAGGTTGTGCTTTCGCAAGCTGGCCAACAATGGCAAACTCGCCGGTGTAACAAAGTCATCGTGGTAAACAATATTTCTGGAGTGAAGATAATATGAGCAGTATTTCTGATCCGATTGCTGACATGCTGACGAGGGTGAGGAATTCCATTAAGGCGGGTCATTTAAAAGTGGATATCCCCTCTGCAAAAATGAAAATTGCAATCGCACGTATTTTAAAGGATGAGGGGTTTATCAAGAACTTCAAGGTCATCGATGACAATAAGCAGAAGCTCCTGCGCTTATATTTGAAGTATAGCCCGGCAAATCAGTCGGCGATACTGCATCTAAAGAGGATCAGCAAGCCCGGTCGCCGCGTATACAAGGGCGCGGAGGAATTGCGGCCGGTTTTTAACAATATAGGCATTTGGATTTTATCTACATCGAAGGGTGTGATTACCAGCAAAGCCGCTAAGAAGCTGAATATAGGCGGCGAAGTGATTTGCGAGATATCATAATATTGTTGAAGTGGTGAGAGTGGTAGTATGTCACGGATAGGAAACAAGTTAATACAGGTTCCCGTCAATGTCAGCGTTGCATTGAATAATAGGGAAATTGAAGTGAAAGGTCCCCTCGGGACGCAGAAAATGGTCTTGGAATCAGGGGTTGATATAAAAATCGACGGGAATCAGATTTCTCTGACCAGGGTCGGTGAGAATATCAGCCATGTGAGGGCCTTGCATGGTCTTTCCAGGGCGTTACTTTCTAATATGATTCTAGGCGTATCGAAAGGATTCGAGAAAGACCTGGAAATTCTCGGGGTCGGATACCGCGCTACGCAGCAAAACAAAAACGTGGTTTTCCAGCTCGGTTACTCGCATAACATAACCTTTTCGCCGCCGCCTGATATAACTGTCGAGGTACTCGAGCCGACAAAGCTCAAGGTGAAAGGTATCGACAAGCAAAAAGTTGGCCAGGTTGCGGCAAATATCCGTGAACTCAGGTCGCCGGAGCCGTATAAAGGGAAAGGTATCCGTTATAAAAATGAGCACGTGCGGAAGAAAGCCGGTAAGGCAGGGAAAAAGTAATGGATAAATTAAGCTTAAAAAAAACCCGGCAGAATCGTAGAAGGCTCAGGGTTAAACGAAAAATCAAACTGGCCCAGAACAAGCTTAGGTTATGTATATTTAGAAGCAACAAGGGTTTCTTCGCCCAGATTATAGATGACAGTAAGGGGCATACTTTGGTTTCGGCATCTACACAGGACAAGGACTTTCCAGAGATGAAAACCAGGGGAAATAAGGAAGCAGCAAAGGAACTCGGCAAGCTCCTTGCGACGAAGGCCGTTCCAAAAGGTATCAAAGCAGTGGTTTTCGACAGGAATGGTTATCTTTACCACGGTAAAATCAAGGCGTTCGCTGATGCGGCTCGCGAACATGGCTTGGAATTCTAGGGGTGATATCGCATGAAGCTTCAAAGGAAAAAAATTAAAACTGACGGTTTGGAACTGGTCGAAAAAGTTGTATCCATCAACCGTGTCGCTAAAGTGGTGAAAGGCGGACGTCGATTTTCATTCAACGCCTTATCAGTAGTGGGGGATGCCAACGGGCATATCGGGGTCGGTTTTGGAAAGGCAAACGAGGTTCCCGATGCGATCCGTAAAAGCGTCGAAAGCGCGAAAAAGAATGTTTATGAGGTCAAGCGCCAAAAGCACACGATTCCTCATGCGGTGATAGGCAGGTTCAAGGCGACTACGGTCATTCTTAAACCGGCCACTCCCGGAACGGGAATAATTGCAGGGGCCTCGGTACGCGCAGTTATTGAAAGGGCTGGAATTTCCGATGTGCTCACGAAGGCGCAGGGCTCCAGAAATCCTCTCAACCTGGTAAAAGCCACCATAGACGGCCTCCAGCAGCTCCGTAGTCTCAAAGAAGTTGCGGACCTCCGGGAGATTCCCCTCAATAAACTCTGGGAAGCGTAGAAGGGAAATACTATGATACGCAAGATCAAAATTAAACAATTAAGAAGCACAGCTCATAAAAAACCGAAGCAGAAGGCGACACTGCGGGCACTTGGTCTTCGCAAGGTTAATTCCGAGCGTGAACATGAAGAAACTCCCGTGATCCGCGGGATGATTGATGTAGTGAAGCATCTTGTGGAAGTAACTGAGATCAAATAAGAGAGCGGGTATTATGGAGCTTGTTGGATTAAAAAAACCGTCATATATCAAGAAAGCCAAAAGAGTTGGTCGTGGCATGAGCAGCGGTCATGGGAAGACAAGCTGCAGGGGACAGAAAGGTCAGATGTCGCGTTCAGGCGCCAAGAGGCGTCCGTGGTTTGAAGGCGGCCAGATGCCTTTGCAGAGGCGTGTTCCCAAGAGGGGTTTTAACAATAATTTCAAGACTGAATACCAGATTATCAATCTGGCCCAGCTCGCGAAGATGAATGTGGAAGAGATCACTCCTGCGGCATTGGTCGCTCATGGGCTCGTAAAAAAAGAGAATGAATTGATAAAGATACTTGGAACCGGCGCAATCGCTAAGGCGATCAAGATTTATGCCGACGCGTATTCGGCAACAGCCAGGGATAAGATTCAAAAGGCGGGCGGGACCGCGCTTGCAAGAATTGCGCTGAAGACCCAGCAATAGAGCGAAGAGGAAGAAATGGCGAGCGCTGTAATTAATATTTTTAAAATTCCTGAGCTCAGGAAAAGGGTGCTGTTTACCCTTCTTGTTCTTATTGTCTACAGGATGGGCGCTCACATACCGATTCCCGGTATCAATGTTGAGGCACTAAAATCTTATTTCGAGCAGGCGGCAAAAAGCGCACAGGGAGGCCTGCTGGATTTTTTTGACCTTTTTGCAGGCGGGGCTCTCAAGCGGTTCACAATTTTTGCCCTTGGCATAATGCCCTACATTTCGGCCTCTATTATTATGCAACTGCTTACGATAGTCATACCGACCCTCGAGCGGCTTGCCAAAGAGGGTGCCGAAGGATACAAAAAAATTAACACCTATACGCGCTACGGCACGGTTTTGCTTTGCGCCATACAGTCATTTGGACTTACGGTTTGGATGAAAAACATGCAGTCGCCGAAGGGGCCGGTAGTGGTCGAAAGCGGCATCGGGTTTGTGATTATTTCTGTCCTGACCGTAACAACGGGAACAATGATTCTGATGTGGCTTGGTGAACAGATTACCGAAAAGGGAATCGGGAATGGCATCTCCCTGATAATATTCGCCGGTATTGTCGTTCGTGTTCCGGCGGCTTTCATGGACACCATGAACAGGATAATTTCCAGGAGCGATCCGATTATCGGCATCATTCTTCTGGGTTTGTTCGTAGGGGTGGTTGCTGCGTCAATATTGCTCACTCTTGGCGTCAGGAAAATACCGGTTCAATACGGTAAAAGGGTCGTCGGACGACGCATGGTTCAAATGACATCTCAGGCCATCCCGCTTCGTGTCAACGCGGCAGGCGTCATACCAATAATATTTGCATCATCGATAATACTATTCCCGGCTCAGATCAGCAACATGCTTGGCGGTAGCAAGTACGCGATCATGAACAAAATCCAATACTGGCTTTCTCCAGGACACGGCGTGTATATGTTCACATACGGAATGCTGATAGTGTTTTTCTGCTATTTTTACACGGCCATCCAGTTTAATCCTGTCGATATTGCCGAGAACTTGAAAAAATACGGCGGATTCATCCCAGGGATACGCCCCGGGAAAAATACCTCTGATTTTATAATGAGAATCCTTAACAGAATAACCCTCTCAGGATCGATCTTCCTGGCGCTCATCGCAGTGATGCCGGATTTTATTATAAATATCTGGCCAGAGGAAGTATCGCACGAGATGGCTTATCTTTTTGGCGGCACATCCATGCTTATCATCGTAGGTGTTGCGCTCGACACCCTGAAGCAGATTGAATCGCAATTGCTGATGCGTCACTACGATGGGTTTATCAAAAAGGGAAGGATCAAGGGAAGATACTGAGTTATACATTCAATACCGGCGTTGGGATCTATACATACAACCGTGAGCAGATCAAGAAGATTGAAGAAGCCTGTCTGATCGCGGCTGCGGTTCTTGACGAAATTGAAAATATTATTGACATCGGAACCAGCACAGCGGAAATTGACGATCTCGCCAACCGGGTGATTAAGGCACGCGGGGCGAAGCCGGCGTTTCTAGGGTACAAAGGCTTTCCGGCGTCGGTATGTACTTCAATAAATGAGATAGTCGTTCATGGCATCCCCCAGAAGAGTATCAGGCTGAATGAGGGAGATATTATAGGCGTTGACGTAGGTGTATATTTCAATGGGTTTTATGGGGATACCGCGCGAACGTTTATTGCCGGGCGAGCCGAAGACAACGTACACCAATTATTACAGGCTACCCGGGGTTCGCTTTACAAGGGAATCGAGTTGTGCAGGGTAGGAAACAGGGTCTCCGATATATCGTATGCGATCGAGCAGCATGTGATCGCATTTGGCTATTCCCCTGTGCATGAATTTGTCGGACACGGAATCGGGAGAAATCTTCACGAAGAGCCCTCGATTCCCAATTATGGACCCCCCTCCCGAGGACCTCGTCTTAAGGAAGGAATGGTGTTTGCGATCGAGCCAATGATTAACGCCGGGGGGTGGGAAGTTAAGGTACTCGATGATGGGTGGACGGTCGTTACGAGGGACGGGAGTTTATCGGCGCATTTTGAACATACGGTCGCTGTCCTCGAAGAAGCGCCGATAATTTTAACCAGGGGTAAAACCTTTAATTAGGAAGTAAATAGAATGCCCAAAGAGGAACCCATTGAGGTTGAAGGAGTGGTGGTTGAACCGCTTCCGAATGCGATGTTCAGAGTCAAGCTCGATAATGGGCACCTGGTGCTTGCGCATATTTCCGGAAAAATGAGAATGCACTATATTAGGATATTGCCGGGGGATCGCGTTACGGTTGAATTGTCACCGTATGATCTCAGCAGGGGACGTATCACGTTTCGATCGAAATAAACGAGTTTGCAAAAAGAGGCAGACAATGAAAGTTCGTGTGTCCGTGAAAAAAATATGCAGCGAGTGCAAGGTTATCAAGCGACACGGGGTTGTGCGCGTAATTTGTTCTAACCCCAGGCACAAGCAACGTCAGAAGAAGAGAACTGCTAAATAAGGATTCTTGAGAGGATAGTTATGGCTCGTATTTCCGGTGTCGATTTACCAAACGTAAAAAGGGTGGAAGTAGCTTTGACCTATATCTACGGCATTGGTCCTTCTACAGCCAAGAAGATCATCGCCGAGACGAAAGTTGATCCCAATACCAGGGTCAAGGACCTCACCGACGAGGAGATCAGCTATCTTCGGCAGGCGATAGAAAAAAATTTCAAAGTCGAAGGCGACCTGCGCACCGAGGTCGCGATGAATATAAAACGACTTATGGATATTGGATGTTACCGTGGCATCAGGCATCGGAGAGGATTGCCGGTTCGCGGGCAGAATACGAAAAATAACGCCCATACACGCAAGGGAAACCGAAAACCGCTCATGGGTAAGAAAAAGACGAAATAAGGAGATATATCCGTGAAGCAAAAAAAGGTTAAAAAAAAGGAAAAGAAGAATGTCCCGGTGGGGAAAGCTTTTATTCAGGCCACCTATAATAATACGATAATCACCCTGACGGATATGCAGGGGAATGTGATATCATGGGCCTCTTCCGGGGGTGAGGGTTTTCGCGGCTCCAGAAAATCAACTCCCTTCGCCGCGCAAACGGCCGCAAAGGTTGCCGCTCAAAAGGCCATCGATTCGGCAGGCGTTCGCAGCATAGAGGTCCTGGTTAAGGGGCCGGGGATTGGAAGGGAGGCTGCGATACGATCCCTTTCTCAGAGCGGACTTACTATTACTAAGATCAAGGACATGACTCCTATTCCGCACAACGGTTGCAGACCGCCGAAACGCAGAAGAGTCTAATGTAAGCGAGGATATAATGGCAAAATATATCGGACCATCATGTAAGCTATGCAGAAGGGAAATGACGCCGCTTTTCCTGAAAGGGCAACGTTGTCTCACGGACAAATGCGCAGTGAAGAAGAAGAAATATCCGCCCGGACCGCCTCGCAAACGCCGGGGAAAACTGTCCGAATACGGCGTACAGCTTCGTGAAAAGCAGAAGATCAAACGTCATTATGGAATGCTCGAAAAGCAATTCAGACTGATATTCGAAGAGGCCTCCAGCAGCAAGGGGGTTACGGGCGATAACATGATGTCATTGCTCGAGCGTCGATTGGACAACACTATCTATCGCGCGGGTTTTGCGTCCTCCAGGATGCAGGCTCGTCAGCTGGTTCAGCACGGCCATATTACCGTGAATGGGACGATCGTTAATATTCCATCATTCAGGGTCAAGGCCGGCGCGGTAATCGAGATCGACGAAAAATTCAAATCGAATGTTACAATGGAAGATTCGATTAAATTGGCCAAGGCGCTCAGCGCCGTACCCGAGTGGATCGAGGTTGACTACGAGAACAAAAAGGGAAAAATTCTAAGAATGCCCACCAGACAGGATCTCACTGTCACTTTCAACGAGCAGATGGTGGTTGAGTTGTATTCCAAGTAGTAGCCGGTAGCATGTCGCAGTCATATTGAGAATATGCCTGGGACGGTATCAACTGGAGGTTATAATGGCTTCGAAAAACCTTTTAAAGGGTTTCAAGCGACCGAGCAAAATAGTATTTGAGCATGATGAATTGCAGCAAAACTACGGGAGATTCGTCGCCGAGCCCTTCGAGAAGGGATATGGTCTTACCATAGGCAATTCCCTGCGCAGGGTATTGATGTCGTCTATAGAAGGTGCGGCGATCACCGCTATCAAAATCGAGGGCGTGCCTCACGAATTTTTTACGATAGATGGCATTTACGAGGATATTACCAGGCTAATCCTTAATTTTAAGAAAATGCGCATTAAATATTTCGGTGAATTACCGAAGGTGCTGCATGTTATTAAAGAAGGGTCCGGTGACTTATCGGGCGCAGATTTTAACGTGGATTCCGATATCGAGGTTCTCAACCCTGAATTGAAAATAGCGACTCTTTCCGAAAAAGCGAAGATCGATATTGAAGTTCAAATTGAAAGGGGCCGTGGCTATGTGCCCGCGGAATTGAATAAAGGGAATACGGAAAGCATTGGGGTCATTCCCATAGATGCGATCTATACCCCGGTGAGAAAGGTCAATGTTAAGGTCGAGGATACGCGGGTCGGACAGCGCACGGACTATGATAAGCTGATCCTGGAAATATGGACCGATGGATCCATAACACCGGACGATGCGCTCGCGCAGGCCGCGAAGATCATTAAAGACCATATGACCATTTTCATCAATTTCGAGGAAGAGATTGAGGAAGAGGCCGAGGTGGTCGATGAAAGCATCGAAAAGATCAAGAGCATGCTGCTCAAATCGATCGATGACCTGGAACTCTCGGTGAGATCTTACAATACCCTCAAGAGCCTTGAGATACATGATCTTGAGAGCCTGGTGCGTAAGACCGAGGACGAATTGAGAAAATCGAAACATTTTAGCGATCAGGTTATCAAGGAAATCAAGGGCAAGTTGGAATCGAACCATCTCAGCCTGGGCTTGAAAGAGTAAGGAGCATAGCGATGAGACACAAGAACAGCGTACGCCAGCTTGGGAGAACCCATTCACACAGAAAGGCCATGTTTTCGAACATGGTGACATCTTTGCTGCAGGAAGAACGCATCGTCACTACAAAGCAAAAAGGCCGGGAATTGAAAAAGATTTCCGAGAAACTCATCACCAGGGCGAAAAACAATCTTTCCCTTGCGGAAGCCGAAGCCGGGAAAAAGCTTCATAACAAGAGAATGGTCATGCGCATCGTTAAAAATCGCGATGTTGTAAAAAAACTTTTCGAGGATATTGCGATTCGCTTTCAGGCGCGGAACGGCGGCTATACCCGGCTTTACCTTTTAGGCAGACGCCCCGGCGACGCGGCGGAGATGGCGATTGTCGAGTTGGTTGAAAGGAAAGCGGAATCTGCCAAGGGCGCCGATAAATCAAAGGAAAAGACGAAGAAAAAGAAGGAACCCAAGGAAAGCAAAGAGAAATAGCCGTTAGCTATTGATTAAAAAAGCCCCGCTTGTCCGGGGCTTTTTTTATTTTTACCCGAAAAAAGTATTTCTATTTTGTTTTCTTCGTCAAGCGTTCCTTTTCTATGGAATGTATCAATCGCAGATTGTCGTTCGCATCAATCTTGTATTCTTCCGGTATCCTGTCGTCGAATATCGGTGAAAGAGCCTGTGAAGTAAGATTGTATTTTCTGAGAATTTCCCCGATCATGTTGATTTTCAATATTTTGTGAATTTCAATACCATATTGCTTTGCCACCCGGCAATTGCTGATTGTTTTCCAGTAGCGATCAATTATAAAGTCAAGATTACTCGAGGTCTTGTTCTTTTTTTCCTTCACGATTTTCAGCTCTGGGTCCTCGAAGACGGATTTTGCCAGCTCGAGTCGTTTATAACCGGAACGAAGGTAGGTTTCAATCGCTTCCTTGTCGTAGAAAAAGTGATATTCATCTTCCTTGATGGGTTTTATTCCTTCGATGGGATCGTACGGCATGGACAGATATTTTTTCAAACCGGAGTTTTTTCCGTACTTGAGAATGATATCGAACGAGTTTTTTGACGTTGAATCGAGAATTTCCCTGGTTCTCTTGAGATATGCACCGGCTATGATTTCAAGCAGCTCGGAAAGCCGCTCCTTAACCCCAAAGTATTTCTGATGCGAAACCGAAAAACTCTGCGCATAGTAGCTTTCCGAGGCGTCATTGAACAGCTTTTTAATTTCTTCGTATTTTGTCTTTTGTTCTTCGGTTCCGAAATTTTCGATGAAAATCCTCAGATTGCGCAGAACATCGAGTGTGAACATGTAATCAAATTGGGTTTTTACGGCGGTCGAAACGGCAAACCCGGGAGCGGGATGGACAACCGCCTGGAACAGGATGATGCAGAAGATAATGAGTATTTTCCCACGCATGATTAACCTCGGGTGCTGCATTTTTCTTATTATCGTAATATTTTTGTTCATTTTGTATAAAAAATTGTCCTAAAAAAGCAATTAGGCCTGCCTGTTTATAAACAGGTCAGGTAAAATTTTGATTGCATAATTAGTATACTGGGGTATAGGAATAATTCATCCTTTAATACTACTACTAGGCAAAGAATTTATAAATGGACGAAAAAAAGGTCTCCTACAGGCTGAAAGACCCGACCAAGTGCCCGGTGTGCGGGAATGAGTTCCACCGAGAGGAAATGCTCACCGGCGGGGGACGGCTCATCGCCGGCAAGCTGTCGGATGAGCTGAGGCGGCTCTACGATAAAAATGAAAAATGGGGCGTAATCTACCCGCTTGCATACGTCCTCACCGTATGCCCGAGGTGCCTTTATACCGCATATCCGAAGGATTTCGCCATTATTACCCCCGCTGAGGCCGACAAGATAAAGGCGACCATGCAGGCGCGGATCAATTCCGTTAAAAAGTTTTTTGGCGATGTGAGCTTTGAAAGCAATCGCGACCTTCCGCTTGGGGCCGCATCGTACCTGCTTGCGGTGGACTGTTATGCCTTTCGGGTTAAAAATGTGGCGCCGACGATAAAGAAGGCCATCTCGTGCATCCGGGCGGCGTGGATGTTCGGCGATCTTGCCAGGCTTGTTCCGGATAAACCGTATCAGAAAATATCGGATTTTTTCTACCACAAGGCCTACCAGTTTTATCCGCAGATACTCGAGCTCACCCAGAAGGGCGGGGAGTCCCTCGAAGCCGCGGGCCATATCGGACCCGATATCGATAAGAACTGGGGATACGAGGGCATCCTTTACATGATCGCGGCGCTGACGCTGAAGATTGGAATTAAAGAACCCGATATTGCCAAACGCGTCGATCAGTTCGAGGTCACCAAGCGCTACCTGAGCAGGCTGTTTGGGAGCGGAAAGTCATCCCGCAATAAGCCGGGCGCCCTGATAGACATGACCCGCGACCTTTATGACCGGATGAACACCCTGCTGGAAGAATGGAAAAAGGAACTGGAACCGGAAGCGCCCCCGACGCCCCCTGTCGCAGGATAGCCCTTCTCATACAGTATGACGGGACGGCCTATAACGGATGGCAGGTCCAGGTTGGCGGGCTGACTGTCCAGGGCGAGCTCGAGCGTGCCATTGCGGTGCTCACGCGACAGGAGAAGCGGGTTACGGGGTCGGGACGCACCGACGCCGGAGTCCATGCCCACTGCCAGATCGCCCATTTCGACGATACCACCGACATTCCGCTCAAACGAATGTGCGCGGGGCTTAACGGGTTGCTGCCGAAAAGCATCTCCGTGAAGAATGCGTACCTGGTCCCCGGGGATTTCCATGCCCGTTACCGGGCGATCGCACGGGAGTATCTGTACCTGATCCACAACCACCCCCAGCGGAACCCGTTCATGATCCACCGGGCAATGTGGCTCCGCGAGCCCCTGGACACGGACTACCTGCGTCGGGTGGCATCCCGCCTTATCGGCGAACATGACTTTAAATCGTTCTGCAAGAAAATCTCGGCCGAGGGAAACACCGTGCGGCGTGTCGACGAAATCGAGTTCACCAGGATGGACGAGCTCGTCGTCATGAGGATCAAGGGCAACGCCTTCCTTCACAATATGGTCCGGAGCATCGCCGGAACGCTCCTCGAGATGCACGGGGAGAGGCGGGAACCGGAATACCTGGACGGCATAGTGCTGGCAAGGGACAGGGACGCGGGCGGGATCACGGCACCGCCCTGCGGACTTTACCTGAACAGGGTCTGGTACGACCCGCCGCTCTCGTCGATGCCCGCGGCGTATTAATAATTTATTGACAGATACTACCCCTCCCACGATAGTACCTTGATTTTATTCCGCGGCATTGCGTAACTTATATCAACCGCGAACACCAGATTCATAAACCTGATAAACGAATGAAGCTTTTACAATCGATAGTGATATTCTGTTGCGTCATGGGCGTGAGCGCGGCATTTGCCGAACGTCGCGAGGCCGACTATTTTGCCAAGCCGCAGCTGGGGCTTTGGTTTGGTCCCGTCACCCCCGTGTTCGAGACAAACCAGGTACTGGATACAAACCTGGGAGGCGGATTGTTTTTCCGATATACGACTCCGTACAGGCCGCTTAAGATCGGGATAGACGGAAGCTACCAGTATTTTCCCTCCAAGGGCGTGAATTCCCTCACGATGTGGCCGGTCTACGGAAGTTTTCTGTATAGAATACCCCTGAAATTCGCGCTCATGTTCCAGTTGAAGGCAGGCGCCGGCGGAAGCCGTATGGAGATCATGCCGGACGGCATTTCGCAGTGGGACCCGATGTTCACACTCGGTTTCGAAGGCTCATTCCCGGCAGGACGCGTGATCAATATCGGGTTCCGCATAGATTACCTCTATATTTATGAAGGTTATATCAAGGGGGCCCAGCGGGGCGGGCACATCGTCAATACGGGCATAACCCTTTTCTTCAATGTGGGCGGATGATGAATAACGGCGCGATAAAAAATATATTCCTGGCCGGCCTGCTTGCCGCGGCGTCCCTGCCCGGTTGCGGGGATAAACCGCTGTTCGACGAACTGGCGACCAACAGGCTCAAGGTCGTGATCAAGGGCACGTTTGAATCGAATGGTCCAAAAGATTGGAGCGGAACATACCCTGTAGATGATTCGGTGAATGATTTTACTACTTCCAACCTGGATCCCACACGGTTCATGGTCGACATCGCGGAAATGAAGCTGGGGAGAAGCCCGTTCGCAAACTATCGCCAGACGTATGCCTTTGATACTACAAATACCGATCCGTTCTTCAATGGAACCGGGGTGGAATTCGTGTGCGACGACCCGTCACCCAAGCATCATGGTATGCTCCACATTTATTTAAGAAAGCTCATCTTCGACCAGGGGCTTCTGTACCACCTTGACCCCGTGGGAACCTGGACGGCCGACGGCGATCTAAGTTCTATTTTTAAAGAACACACGGTTGAGGGCTTCGATTTCAACCAGCTCCTGGTCAACAGTCACTACGACAGCCTGCTCGACCAGGCGGATAGCATTAACAAGGTATTTCCACTGAGTATTGAAATAGACGACGGGGGACTTGACTTCGATAATGACGAAGAGGAGACCGTACTCGAGGTTCGTTTCGTAATCAAGAATTTCGTGAAGCTGTATGAATACGATTCCTACAATGACGATGGATATCACCAGATCGGGCATTATTATGCGGTTTCGGATTGGCTGCGTGACATGCAGGCGGACGAGAGCGATCTGGGGGGAAACCTGATCGCAACGGCCAGGGCGTACGTGCCGGGAAAGACGGGGACGATCCAGGGATCTGTTACAGCGAACAGCTATGTCGTCGCCATCCCGGCCGATAAAACTATCAGCAGTTATTTTATTTCTGCTCAGGCCGCGCGCCCGGTATGCAATGATACTAATTGCTATGATAAGCCAAAGACACCATATCTTCCGGCTGGGAACAGCCCCGAATCATTCCTGGATTATTATCTGAAATACGAACAATACAAATACCGATTCAATTTATTTGTTCCAAGGGTGGAAGATGGCACCTATGAGACGCAATGGGACGCCTATGAGGACGATGTTAAAACATACAAGATTCCGCCCATAGCTACTTTTTCCACTGGTACAACCTATACGCTGGTGAATGTGCCTATTGGAAAAAAATATAAGCTGTATAGTATAGCAGCAATTCCTGATGGCAATATGCACATAAATGCGGGATGGACCGCCTCAGCAGCGAACTCTTCTCCCATAACAATTATCACCGGAACTAACACAATAGATATACCATAATATACTTTATTTGGAATTAGCCCGCATGTCCGAAATGAAAATCATCGTACAAAAATACGGCGGTTCTTCCGTGGCAACCACGGAGCGTATCAAGGCCGTCGCCGACCGCATCAAGAAATATGTTGAAGATGATTATCGCGTTGTCGTGGTCGTTTCCGCCATGGGAAAAACTACCGACGGCCTCATCAAGCTCTCGAAAGAAATAACCGAGAATCCCGACAAACGCGAGCTTGACATGCTGCTGTCAACCGGCGAGCAGGTCACCATCGCGCTCCTGGCCATGACGCTCCATACCATAGGGATCGACGCCATTTCCTATACCGGTTCCCAGGTGCGCATGATGACGGACGGGAACTTTTCCAACGCGCGCATACAGAGCATCTCCACGGACCGCATCATGAATTCCCTGCGACAAAACAAGGTGGTGATCGTCGCGGGGTTCCAGGGGATCGACGGGGACGAGAACATCACCACCCTGGGCCGCGGAGGGTCGGACACGTCGGCCGTGGCCCTGGCCGCGGCGATAGGGACGCGCGATTGCGAAATCTACACGGACGTGGACGGCGTATACACCGCCGATCCGCGGGTTATCGAAAACCCGAAAAAACTGAAAGAAATCAGCTACGATGAAATGCTGGAGCTCGCGCGACTGGGCGCGAAGGTGCTGCATTCGCGATCGGTCGAGTTCGCGAAAAAGTATAACATCAGGCTCATCGTGAGGTCGAGTTTCAATTACGAAGAGGGCACCGTGGTGATGCCCATGGAGGAAATGATGGAGAAATTCATTATCAGCGGAATCACCTCCAAGGCCGACGAAGCCAAGGTGACCATTCGCAATATGGCCGACAGGCCGGGAATTGCGGCTTCACTCTTCGGAAAGCTTGGCGAGCAGATGATATCGGTGAACATGATCGTGCAGGCGACAGGGGTGGACGGGAAGGCATCGATATCATTCACGGTGCTCAAGGCCGAACTTAAAAAAACCATTGAAATATGCGAAAGCCTGAAGGCCGACCTTGGCGCAAGCTCCATAGATTCCAAGGAGAACATCGCGATCGTTTCGGCGGTCGGGGTGGGGATGACCTCGTCCTACGGCGTTGCCGGCAGGGTATTCAAGGTGCTCGCCGAACACGGCATCAACATCGAAATGATATCCACCTCGGAGATCGGTATCTCCTGCGTTATCGACCCCAAGTACGTCGAGCTTGCCTGCAAGGTCATTCACGGGGAATTCCTGGAAAAATAAACCATGGTGACGATTGCGGTATTATACGGGGGGAGGTCGGGCGAACACGAGGTTTCGCTGTGTTCGGCCGCGTCCGTCGTCTCGTTCCTGGACAAGCAGAAGTATTCAATAATCGCGGTCGGTATCGACAAGCGGGGCGTCTGGCATGTGCAGGAAGAGCCGAGCATCGTCGATGATCCGGAATTCGGCAGGAAACTGGCGATGGCGCGTACGGGACCATGGCTCGTCAATCATTACGAACGCGAAAATAAGCTCGTCATGCTGAACCCCGCGAGCGGGAAATCGGTCTCGGCGGACGTGGTATTCCCCGTGCTCCATGGAACCTATGGCGAGGACGGAACGCTTCAGGGTCTCCTGGAGCTTGCGATGGTGCCGTACGTGGGGGCGGACGTCCTGGGCTCGTCGGTAGGAATGGATAAGGACGTGGCGAAACGCCTGCTCGAGAGCGCCCGGGTGCCGGTAGTTCCCTGGATCACCGTGCATAAATCGGATTGGATCGCCGCACGAGCGTCCATAACGGAACAGGCTCAATCCGAACTTGGGCTTCCGATGTTCATCAAGCCGGCATGTACCGGCTCATCGGTGGGGATCAGCAAGGTAAAGAGTAGAGATGCCCTGGACGACGCGATGACGAAGGCGTTCAAATTCGATACGCGCGTCCTCATTGAAAAAGCTGTGCAGTGCCGGGAGATCGAGTGCGCGGTATTGGGAAATGAGCGTCCCCAGGCATCGGTCCTGGGCGAAATAGTGCCCAGGCACGAGTTCTACTCCTACGAAGCCAAGTATATCGATCCCAACGGCGCCGAGCTCAGGATTCCCGCGGATATTTCGCCGCGTCTCGCGGAGACGATTCGCGATACGGCATGCCGGGGCTACAGCGCCCTTGGGTGTGGAGGAATGGCGAGGGTCGACTTTTTTCTGGAAAAAAATACGGGGGAATTTTTTCTCAACGAGATAAATACCCTGCCCGGATTCACCTCCATCAGCATGTACCCCAAACTCTGGGAGGCAAGCGGTCTCTCGTATGCGGACCTGCTGGACCGCCTGGTCGATCTTGCCCTCGAGCGTCATAGGGCCAGGCTTGCCGTCCAGACCGATTTCACCCGCTGAAACTTATCCCGATGCAACCATGAAACAGCTTAAAGCCGTATTTTTCGACCTGGACGGTGTGGTAGTCGATTCCATGAGGATCCATGCCGATTCGTGGATAGCGATACTGGCGGAACAGGGAATTGAAATTACACCGGATGAAATTTTCAGGCGCGAGGGCATGTCGGGGATAGGCTCGATTATCGACATCTTCCGGGAGCGGGGACTGAGCGTACCCGACGACGGCACGCTTGCCGGAATGCTTGAGCGAAAGCTCATCATGTTCGAGAATCACACCATAGGGCTTTTCCCCGGGGTGGCCGATATACTGCTCCTCATTAGAGACCATGGACTATCAATGGCGCTCGTCACCGGCTCGCTGCGCCGAACGGTTGAATTCGAACTGGATTTGGAAATCCGCTCGTTCTTCGACGCAATCATCACGATCGAGGATGTCGAGAGAGGGAAACCCGATCCGGATCCCTACCTGAAGGCAGCCCGGGTAATTGGGGTAGCTCCAGGAGAGGCTCTCGTAATTGAAAATGCGCCGATGGGAGTGATTTCGGCGAAAAGAGCGGGAATTTTCTGTGTGGCGGTACAGACCACGCTCGGAAGGGAGCACCTTGCCGCCGCAGATATCGTGGTTCAAAATCACCGGGAGCTTCTTGATTATCTGTCCGGGCGCCTTGAAACAATGCATCCGATTGGTTGATAAGGCTTGCCGGTCATTTTTTCATTGACATCCGGTTTTAATGGGATATTTGTGAGTCCGGTTTGAACGACAGTAGTATCGGCGAATACCCTGAATCGTATGGAAAAGGTAGAAAGCATGAACCTAGCGTGGATCCCGAATTCCCTTACGATGGGAAATTTAGTATGCGGTTTTATTTCACTGGTGTTTTCGAGCAACGGCTCACCGGGGGGGTACCTTGTTGCAGGACTCCTGATACTCGGGGCGGCGCTACTGGACGGACTTGACGGCCAGGTGGCAAGGGCGCTCAAGGTGGAGAGCAAGCTTGGAATGGAGCTGGATTCCCTCGCAGATTGCGTAACCTTCGGGGTTGCGCCGGGTTACCTGGCATACAAGGCATACCTTTCGGGCATCTATATACCGGAATTCGGATTTGCATTCGATTTCGGAATTCTCATTGCATCCATATATCCTGTATGCGCCGCGTACCGGCTGGCCCGGTTCAACGTGGTCCATGCGACCGATTCGTTCAGCGGTCTTCCCTCGCCTGTGGCCGGGGTGATCATGGCCCTGGTGCCGGTCAGCTTCGGGACGATAATGATCCCCAAGCTCGCGTTCGGTCTGTTTTACGCGCTTATCGGGCTCCTCATGGTTTCCACATTTAAATATACGAAACCGCAATCGGCCCTGGTTAAGAACATCCATGGCATCAAGCTGCTGATCTTCCTTATCGTCATCATTCTCCTCGTCGTGTTTCTGCGACAATGGGCGGTATTCGCGGTCCTCTTTTTATATGTACTTTCGGGAATCCTTTCATTCGTAATTCAGTTCATTCAGGATCATAAGTACTGAACCGCGGATTCCATGGCCGAGTTCACACATTATTCCGGAGAGGGCTCCCCCACCATGGTGGACGTTTCCGGAAAGTCAGTGACGTCGAGAAAGGCAAGGGCGTCCGGATTCGTGCGCATGCGCGCCGAGACGCTTGATCTTATTTCAAGCAGGCTCCTTCCCAAGGGAAATCTTTTTGAAATAGCAAAAATCGCGGGAATTTCCGCCGCGAAAAGAACCTCCGACCTGATTCCGCTCTGCCATCCCCTCCTCATAAATTTCGTGGACGTTTCGCTCTTCATCGAGGAAAGCCTGCCCGGCGTTCGCATAGAGTCGGAGGTGAGGGTCGAAGGCAGGACCGGCGCCGAGATGGAGGCGCTGACGGCCGTGGCCGCGGCAGCTCTTACCGTGTATGATATGTGCAAAGCGGTCGATAAAACCATGGTGGTGGAAAATATCCGGCTTATTGAAAAACGGGGCGGAAAGTCGGATTTTTCGATATGATAGTCACCAGCCGCGTGGATAAGCACCTTCTCATCCTCATCAAGGACAGCGTAATTATGAACGATGACGCCCTTTACGAGGAAGTGGGGAACGCCATAAGCGGTTCGGAAATACGGCGGGTGAAAATCGATATGGGCGAAATGGAACGCATAGACGATCACGGGGTGGACATCCTTTACAGGCTGATTCAGAAATTTACGCAGCGCGGCTATAATATCAGGATTCAGCACCCCAACCTGTATCTGCTAAAGCTTCTGGTTGTAAAAGGCCTTATTGATAAAATAAACATAGATTACGAGCCCTCAGAACTGCAAAAATATTCCTGATTCGTGAATTAATTTCTAATTTCATGAAATTAGGTCATAATTGCCAATAAATGCCTATATTTACTAATAAATTACATTATCGTCCTATATCTAGGTTTGCATACTAAAAGGAATTGTATATATCTTATTCTTGTTAGCACTCTCTTTGATGAGTGCTAACAAATCCAGGAATTAAATTCATCTGCTAACGGGAATCCAATTTTCTGTAAAGCGCCTGCACTATCTATTTAAGGCTTCAAGACGCGGTGCTCTCGCAGAAATGAGATAAAAAATTCTAAGAATATATTTTTATAAAAGGAGGCTCAAAGTGGCTATTAAACCGTTAGGAGATCGCGCTCTTATCGAGGTATTGGAAGAAGAGATCACCAAACAGGGATCGCTCTTCATTCCCGACACCGCGAAGGAAAAGCCCCAGCAGGGAAAGGTCATTTCGGTGGGGAAGGGACGTTACGAGGACGGGAAATGGATCCCCCTGGACGTAAAGGCGGGCGATACCATACTGTTCGGCAAATATTCGGGCACTGAAATTAAGCACGATGGAAAGGAATATCTCATCGTCAGGGAAAGCGACATTCTCGCGATCGTCGAGTAAACCAATAACACATTATCGATAAGGAAGGTTTGTTATGTCAAAAATTCTGCAATACAACGAGGAAGCGAGACGTTCGGTTCTCGCAGGCGTCACTAAATTAGCCGACGCCGTAATGGTTACGCTGGGGCCCCGCGGGCGCAACGTGGTCATCGACAAGAAGTTCGGATCCCCCTCCATTACCAAGGACGGCGTTACCGTCGCGAAGGAAATCGAGCTCGAGGATCCCTTCGAAAATATGGGCGCGCAGATGGTGAAGGAAGTCGCGACCAAGACGAATGACGTGGCCGGTGACGGCACGACGACCGCAACCATACTCGCCGCGGCCATCTACAGGGAGGCGCTCAAGAATGTTACCGCCGGCGCCAATCCCATGAGCCTTAAGCGCGGCATGGACAAGGCCGTCGAGGCGAGCGTGAAGTTCATTGCGGACACTTCCCGCGAGATCAAGGACAAGAAGGAAATCGCCCAGGTTGCGAGTATATCGGCGAACAACGATACGACGATCGGCGACCTCATTGCCGAGGCGATGGAGAAGGTGGGGAAAGACGGCGTCATCACCGTCGAGGAAGCGAAGTCGATCGAAACCCATCTCGAGGTTGTCGAGGGCATGCAGTTCGACCGCGGTTATATCTCTCCCTATATGGTGAACGATCCCGAAAACATGGAAGCGGTGCTCGAAAACGCGTATATCCTGATCCATGACAAGAAGATCGCGTCCATGAAGGACCTGCTCCCCGTGCTCGAAAAGGTAGCCCAGTCCGGCAAGTCGCTCCTCATAATCGCCGAGGAAGTCGAGGGCGAAGCGCTCGCGACCATCGTCGTCAACACCCTGCGCAAGACTATCAGCTGCGTCGCGGTTAAAGCACCCGGTTTCGGTGATCGCCGCAAGGCCATGCTCGAGGACATAGCCGTCCTTACCAAGGGCCAGGTGATCTCGGAAGACCTGGGACTCAAGCTCGAAGGCACCACGATGGATATGCTCGGAAGGGCGAAGAAGATCATCGTGGACAAGGAAAACACCACGATTATCGAGGGCGGCGGAGACCAGAAGGACGTGAAGGCGCGCATCAGCCAGATCAAGAAGCAGATCGACGAGACCACCTCCGATTACGACAAGGAGAAGCTCCAGGAGCGTCTTGCGAAGCTCGCGGGCGGGGTCGCGGTCATCAACGTGGGCGCCGCAACCGAGGTTGAACTCAAGGAAAAGAAGGCGCGCGTCGAAGACGCACTTTCCGCGACCAGGTCGGCCGTGGAAGAGGGCATCGTTCCCGGCGGCGGGCTCACCCTGATGTACGCCCAGGCGGTGGTGCGCGAGGTCGGCTCCAAGCTCGATGGCGACGAGAAAATAGGCGCCGAGATCGTCGCAAAATCCCTTGAAGACCCCATGAGGCAGATCGCGAACAATGCCGGCGTGGAAGGCTCTGTCATCGTGGAAAAAGCGAAGACCGAGAAGAAGGGAATCGGTTTCAACGCGTCAAGCATGGTGTGGGAAGACCTCATGAAAGCCGGCATCATCGACCCGGCGAAGGTCGTACGCTCGGCCCTGCAGAACGCGGCGTCGGTTGCCAGCATGCTGTGCACGACCGAAGTTCTCATTACCGACAAGAAGGAAGAAGATAAGACGCCTCCAATGCCCGGCGGAATGCCCGGCGGCGGAATGTACTAGGAAACGGCACAACACCAAAAAAGAAGGGGGGGTGTAGAGACGCGATTAATCGCGTCTCTACACCCCCCCTTCTTTATTTAATGTTGATCGTTTCTTTCACCTGGTAAGGGCGCTTGTTCTGAGATTCGTGGTAGGTGCGGATGGAAATTTCGGCGAGGATGCCGAGCATTATGAAAAGGAAACTCAGGGTTATAAGAAGAACGGTGAATTGCAGCAGCGGATTGCGTACCATCGACATGTGGAAATATATCTTCATCAAGATAACGGCTATGCCGGTGACGACGCTCATTGCAAAGAGCAAGAATCCCGTCCCCCCGAAAATGTAGATAGGCTTGGTCGCGAACGATCCCATGAACTTGATCGTAATAAGGTCCAACAGCACCTTGAAGGTGCGCTGGATTCCGTATTTCGATTTGCCGAATTTCCTGGGATTATGGTTGACCGGGATCTCGGTTATGCGCGCGCCCACCCAGGAGGCATGGATGGGAATGAAGCGGTGCATTTCGCCGTACAGTTTGACCTCGCGGATCACCTCGCCGCGATAGGCCTTGAGAGAGCAGCCGAGATCGTGAAGTTTTACCCCGCTTACCCGGGAGATGAGCCTGTTTGCGATACGCGAGGGAATAGTGCGAAAGAGAAAATGATCCTTCCTGTTTTTGCGCCAGCCGCTTACCACGTCGTATCCCTCCTCGATTTTTTCAAGGAGCCTGCGGATGTCCTCCGGGTCGTTTTGGAGATCCGAATCCATGAAGATGATGATTTCTCCCGCGGCATGATCGATCCCGGCGGCCATGGCCGCGGTCTGGCCGAAATTTCTCCTGAATTTAACCAGTTTGATCCTTTTATCTTTCACCGCCAGGACTTTAAGCGCGTCGAATGAGCCGTCGATGCTTCCGTCATCGATAAAAATTACCTCGAAGGATTTCCCGAGTGGGGACGCGGCCTTTATGATCGCTTCATACTGAAGTGTAATGTTCTCCTCTTCGTTGTAGACGGGGAGAATGATGGTCAGGTAAGGGGTTTTCGAGGATGACTTCTTGGTCCTTGGGCTCATGCCAGACTCCTGGAACGGAAACGGTGGAATATTCATACTGGATACAGGGTATATGGGTAAAACCTGAGAGCAAACATTTTTTACCCGGAAGGGGCCAATTTTAATTGCGGTAAATTGGAGCCTTGCCAATCCTCATCACATGTCGACAGCCAAGGAGCCTGGATGCTGAATTCGCTGGAATCGGCCCTGGTCCGGATCAGGGCTTTGCAAGCCGGAATTCCCGAGATCGCGGCAAACTCGGGCTTACCCGTGGCCGGCATCCTGGGCGATGTGATGCCTTCTGAAATTCTCCGGGCAAGTGGAATCCTTCCCCTGAAGGTGCCTTCCGCGGTATTCTCAGGTCTCCCCGTCGATGGGAAAGCGCCGGTTGATTTATACGAATGGCTGATCGTCCCAGAATATATGAAGGAGTTCGTCCAGTCCTCATTCCAGACGAAAAATATTATCGCGCTTCCGGCGATCCACGGCTACGGAGAGCAGGCGGCGGAAGCGATACATGCGCGCATAAACATGGCGCTTTCGGCGATGGGAGCCGGGGAGGCGCTGGGGGTGAGCCTCGATAGCCTGCGGCGTTCCGTCGGTGAATTTAATGAAATCCGACGAGCGGTGAGAGGGATTTCACTGCTGCGCTTGGAAAGAAATTCGGAGCTTGGAAACGCGGCTCTCCAGGAAATATTTGAATCGGCGCTCACGGTGCCGAGTGAAAGGATCAGGCCGGAGCTATTAAAAATACTTGATATCCTGAACGGAATTCCTCCCGTCGAGACCTCCCTGCCGCGGGTCATGATCGCGGGGGGATATTGCGGATGCTGGTCGCTTATCGACGAAATAGAGCGGGACTCCTGCCTGGTGACGGAAGACGATCTCGCGGACGGAAGAAGGCAGTTCGACATAACCCTGGACGAATCGTCGGACTACCTTCATTTCGAGCTGCTCAACGCATATTCGTACAAGGCCTTTCCGTTCGGCGTGCGCGCGGCGAGGGAGCGATTCGAGCTCGTGTACAGCCAATTGAAAAATTACGGGATCGAGGCGGTGGTTTTTCTCGCCGATTCGCTCTGCGGTCCGCGGGGCGAAGAGCTGGAATACCTGCGCGCCCGGCTCATGCGTGCGGGCATCGATCCGATTATCGCGCGCAGTGCGGATGCCGCCGCCGTTACCGCGGAATACCTGCGCGAGGTGCACCGGAGCGCCTGAAGGAGCGTTACCGGCCCATCATCTCGATATAGTCCGCGGCGACGTTGAACGCCTCCCTTAGAAATATATCGCTCGCCGTGTCTATGAGTTTATCCTCGCTGTCGCGTTTCAGCTGCTTTTCGAGATCCTTCATTTTGTTCTTTTCCACCGCGGAGTCCTCCTTGAGGCTGATCTCCTTGGAGTTGACGACCTTTTTAAGCGATGCGATCCTCTCGTTGAGTGCGGTGAAATCCTTGTCCGTCGCCACGCGGCGCTGGGAGGCGCCCTGCAGCGCGGTCACGACCTGGGGGTTGACGAAATTTTTGTAGGGGGCGAACACCGCGCTCTTGATGCGCTCCCACACGAGCGGGTTGCGGAGCTTGTCCTCGCCTATATCCCATACCGAGCTGATATCCGTGATCGTGACGTCGGGCGCGACGCCTCCCATTTGGTTCGAGGTGCCCCCCGGCTGGTAGAAGATCGCGGTGGTGATTTTAATCGCGCCCTTCTTGGGCTGCTGGGGATTGTAGCTCTGTACCGTTCCCTTGCCAAACGTGGAGGAGGAGCCGACTATTATTCCGCGCCGGTAATCCTTGATGGCGCCGGCGAAAATCTCGGAGGCGCTCGCGCTGAATTTATCGATGAGGACGACCAGCGGCCCGTCGTAGGCGACGCCCGGTTCCTCGTCGTTGAGAACCTCAACGGAGCGGCCGCTGTCCTTAACCTGGACGACGGGCCCGCGGTCGATGAACAGGCCGGCGACGTTTACCGCCTCGGTGAGCGCGCCGCCGGGATTGCCGCGAAGATCGACGACCATGCCGTCGAGTTTTTGATCCGTGAGCTTCTTGATGTTTTCAATCATATCGATATACGAGCTGCGCGCCGCGGGATCGTTGCGCTGCACGGCGTCGAAATCCAGGTAAAATCCGGGAAGGCGGACATAGCCTATCCGTATGGCGCGGGTGCCCTTGGTCACCGTGTAGATCTCGGACCTGGCCGCCTTGTCCTCGAGCCTGATCTCCTCGCGGACGATGGGGATCACGAGCCTTTCCTGTTTTCCGGTCTCGGTGGATTTGCGCGTGAGGGTGAGCTTTACAAGCTTGCCCTTCTTGCCGCGGATGAGCTTCACCACGTCACGTAAATCCATGTCGATAACGTCGGCCGGCTCGCTGTCCCCCTGGGCTACCGCGACGATCTGGTCGTTGGGTTTGAGCTGGATGTTCGCGGGAAGCTTCGCGGCCGCCCCGCCGGGCATGATGGAGTCCACGTAGACGAACCCGTCCTCGGAGCGCAGGAGCACACCGATTCCTTCGAGCTTGAGCTTCGTGGAAATCATGAAGTCCTCGTGCTCTTCCTGCGAAAGGTAATTGGAATGGGGATCGAGCGCCGTCGATACGGCGTTGATGAACAGCGCGATTATCCGATCGTCGTCGATTTCCTCTACGCGCTTCTTGGTGAGCCGGTACTTGTTGAGCAGCTTCTCCCTGGCCTCGGCGATATTTTTTCCCGCCGACAGGTAATTCAGCAGTTGGAGCTTGATGCTCTTGCGCCAGCGTTCGGACATGTCCGCCTGGTTCGCCGCGAAATCGGTTTTGTCGCTGTCGGTGTTGATGGTCTCGTCAACCGTGAAGTCGTAGTCCCGCTTCACCAATTCTTCGAATATTTTGAGGTTCTCGTCGAACCGCTTCTTGTAAAGCGTGAACAGCTCAAAGACGAAGCGGTAATCTTCCTTCGCGATGATTTCGTCCATTTTTTCCGCGTAGGGCGCGAACTTTTCGATATCCGCCTTGAAGAAATAATATTTCCCGGGGTCGATAAAACCGACCAGGTTGGTGAACGCTTTCCTGGAAATGTCCTTGTCGATGGCGTGGTATTTCACGTGCTTGGAGAGAAAAATTTCGACCACGGGACGTATATCGGACTGCCGCAGACCGGTGGAACCCTTGGAGCAGCTGAATACGATCACCAGCGTAATGACCGCCGTGATCGCGGCGTTGAACCTTTTATTGATCATAGGGGGGATGGACTCCTCATTATCGGATATTCCTTACTGATAGTTCCGAACCGGCAAAACGTCAATAATAATTATGGGAAGGCCGCGTCGATTAAAAAAATTATTGACCCGTCGCCCGCGTCCCTGCATACACTTATGGGCGCTTCCGGGCGGTTCGTCCTTGCCGCGCAGCGCCGCCCGATATATCTTGATCTTATCGGACGGCCGGCACCATGCTCCGAGGCGGGTACCCGAAGCGATGCGCCAGGAACTTCATTCACCCGCGTGCGGGAGGCACATGATGCTAACGAACAAGACGCTTACCGAGCTCGCCGCGCTGCTGGCACGGGGCGAGGTTTCCTCGGTCGAAATCGCGCGCGAACTCCTGGAAAAATCGCGCGCCATGAACGCGGGGCTTAACGCCTTCATCACGCTGAACGAGGAGGGCGCCCTCGCCGAGGCAGCGGCCTCCGACGCGCGCAGGAAAAAGGGGACGCTTCTTTCCGGCCATGACGGCCTTCCCATCGCGATCAAGGACAACATCTGCACCAGGGGACTCCGGACCACCTGCGGCTCCGGGATACTGCGCGACTTCATCCCGCCCTACGACGCGACCTCGTACGCGAACCTCAAGGACGCGGGATTCGTAACGCTCGGGAAAACGAACATGGACGAGTTCGCGATGGGATCCACCACCGAGACCTCGTTCTTTGGCCCCGCGAAAAATCCCTTCGACCCGGCGCGCGTCCCCGGGGGGAGCTCGGGCGGCTCGGCGGTCGCGGTCGCATCGGGAATGGCGCCCGCCGCGCTCGGTTCCGACACGGGGGGCTCCATCCGGCAACCGGCCTCGTTCTGCGGCGTGGTGGGGATCAAGCCCACGTACGGAAGGGTGTCGCGCTACGGGCTCGTCGCGTACGCGTCGTCGCTCGACCAGATAGGAAGCTTCGCGCGCTCGGTGGACGACGCGGCGCTCGTGCTTGGCGTCATCTCGGGTGCCGATACGAAGGATTCCACATCAATAGCACGCGACATCGATTTCGGCCCGGAAGGTCTCACCGGTAACGTGAAGGGCATGGTGATCGGCATACCGGAGGAATACTACCGGGGGGTTTCGGACGAGGTCAGGGACGGGGTTCTGGCGAGGGTGAAGGCCCTCGAGGACGCGGGCGCGCGCACGCAGCCCATTTCGCTGCGCTACACCGATTACGCGATTCCCGTCTATTATCTCATCGCGACGGCCGAGGCCTCGTCCAATCTCGCGCGCTACGACGGCATACGCTACGGCTTCCACACCCCGCACGCCGGGACGCTCGACGATCTTTACCGCAAGACCCGGAACGAGGGTTTCGGCAAAGAGGTCAAGCGGCGGATCATCCTGGGGACGTTTTCGCTGAGCTCCGGATATTATGACGCGTATTATTTGAAGGCGCTCAAGGGCAGGACGCTCATCATCCGGGATTTCCGCGAGGCGTTCTCGAAGGTGGACGCGATCGTGACCCCGGTGACGACGACGACCGCGTTCAAGATAGGCGAAAAAATAAGCAACCCCCTGGAGATGTACATGTCCGACATACTCACCATTTCCGCGAATCTCGCGGGGATTCCGGGCATCAGCGTGCCCGCGGGGGTCGACCGGGAGGGGCTCCCCATAGGCCTCCAGGTCATGGGCAACCACTTCCAGGAAAGAAAAATTCTGGAAATCGCAAAGGCGGTCGAACGTGTATCCGGGCCCGTTGTTCCGCGCATGTAGCGCGTCCCTGCTCCTCGCGCTGTGCGCGCTCGGGTGCTATTCCTACGCCCCCATCCGCGTCGTCAAGCACGTGGACCCCGGGGCGTATTCAGGCAGGGGGTCCGATACTAAAACGTCCGCCGTCCGCGCGTCATCCCCGGAAATCCGCCCGCGACTGTTTCAGAAAAAGTACCTCGCGGGAATAGGCTTCGCGAACGCCGCGGAGCGCATCAACAACATGGGCGTCGATGCGGCCCTGAGGGGCGAGTTCCGCGAGGCGCAGAAGCTCTTCGAGGAAGCGATCGCCGAGGATCCCGCCATGGCGGCCGCGTACAACAACGCCGCGGTGATCAGCGAGCTTTTCGGCCGCGAAGAGGAGGCATTCCGCCTGTACGCGCGCGCCTGCGTGCTGAATCCGGGGAACGAGCGCTTCCGCGACAATTTCCTGTACCGGATCCATAACGATGAAAACTGATCTCACGATCTTCGCGGTATTCCTACTCGTTATCGCGCTTTCGGGGTGCTCCATAGATTCTCCTGTCGGGGAAGAGTACTTCAATGACCTTGACAAGGTTGATGGCGGAGAAAAGCCTGGTCCGCCGAATCTCCTGAGCGCGAGCGTCCTGGATGATAAATTGACGCTCACCTTCAATACTGATCCCACCGATGGCATACCAGTCCCGGTAGAGACACTGGACCCAGAAACAGGGACCAACGATAATCTTTACTACTTGGTTTATTATTGGGACCAGGACCCCGCGACGGGCCTTTCGGAGCCCGAATACTACAGCGTGCTCTATTATATCGGCTATGTCCGCGAATCGGACTACACGGACCCGGACACCACCAACAAGGGAGTGACCTTCTTCGTAAACCCCGCGTTTTCCGGGAGACTCTGGTTCTGGATGACCTCCTACGACGGGGGAAGGGAGAGCGATCATTCGAACGTGGAGTTTGTCGATGTTCCGTGACATGAATTCCGGATCGCGTGTGCTCCCGTGCGTCATGATCGTGCTCGCGTGCATGATCGCGGCGGCAACCTGCGCATCGGCCCCCCTGTTTGCCGCTGATGCGGCAGCAGTGGAAAAGGCCGCGATTCCCGACGACCGGCAGAAGCAGGCCGGGGACGGAAAGGTCGAGGAAAAAAAACCTGCGGTCAAGGTCGCGGACGAGATCGCGGGCGACAAGGACGATAAAGGGGGCTCGATAAAAGAGAACCGGACGCGCCCGATGGATATCGAAGCGAAATCGCCCGTTGTGCGCCGGGGGATATCCCTGCCCGAGGCGCTTGCGGTGGATTTTTTCGTGCCCGGCGGAGGCATGTTCTACCACGAGAATTACTATGCCGGGGCGCTCTTCGCGGCGGCGAAGCTGGGCGGCGTCTGGTCGATCTATTATTTTTACCGGGAGTGGGAGTATCGGCAATCCCTTTACCGTTCGGCCCGCAAGGCCAACAAGGCGCTGGATCCCGATCACGAGCTTCGATTCAGGGTGCCCGGGGAGGGATACAAAACCGTGGAACAGATGCGCCACGATTACGATCGCGCGGCGCAGAACATCACCTTTGCGGCGTTCGGGACCGCGGCGGCGTTCGCCATTTCGTTCGCGTATACCTGGATACAGGTCGAAAAAATAAACGAGAAAACCATTCCCACGTTTGACATTGCGATGTCGTGTGCTACACTGAATCAATGGGACTTCCGCTTCAACGCGGGCTATTCCTGCAGGTTTTGATATGCTGGTCGACGGATTCAACAGGAAGCTCGATTATCTGCGCGTGTCGGTGACCGACAAGTGCAATCTTCGCTGCGTGTACTGCATGCCGCAGGGAGGGGTGCGCCCGCTCCTGCATAACGAGGTGCTCAGGAACGAGGAATTCGTGCGCCTGGCGGGGATCTTCGCGGACATGGGGATCGCCAAGGTGCGTTTCACGGGCGGGGAACCGCTGCTCAGGAAGGGCTTCCTGGATATCGTCTCCCGCGCGCGCGCGGCGCACCCGTCGCTCATAATGGGCCTCACGACGAACGGCATGCTTCTGGGGCAGGCCCTCCCGGGACTCGCAGGGAACGGGGTTTCGAAACTGAATATCAGCCTGGACACGATCGACAGGACCAGGTTCCGCGCGATCACGGGCAGCGACCGCATCGACGATGTTCTCGATGCGATAGACCGCGCACTGGAAGCCGGCCGCTTCAGCGTGAAAATAAACGCCGTGCTGTTCCGTGAGACCCTGGACGAGCTGGACGGCATGCTCGATTACTTCAGGGACCGGGACGTCACGCTCCGCTTCATCGAACGGATGCCGTTCAACGGCGAACCGGGCGCGGAGGGCTTCACGGGATTCGGGGAGCTTGTGCGTATGCTGGAACAGCGCGGAACGCTGGAGCGGAACACCAGTATCGACACCTCCGTCGCGGTCATGTACTCATTTCTTTACAAGGGGCTTCACCGTATGCGCGTGGGCGTCATTCCCCCCATGACGCACAAGTTTTGCGGACGGTGCAACAGGCTTCGTTTAACCTGCGACGGACTGCTCAGGGTGTGCCTGCACAGCCGGAAGGAGTACGATCTAAAAACCCCCCTGCGCATGGGTTTGGGGGACGACGCGATACGCGGAATTATCGCTGAGGCCGTGGCCGATAAACCCAGGGAGCACACCCTCGAATGCGGGGGAGAAGGAGACGGGTGCGTTTCGCTCGCGGCGCGCAGGCAGATGTCCCAGATTGGGGGATAAAATAAAAAGAACCGCAGTATGCGGTTCCGTTTTAAGTTCGGGGTGTACGAGGCTCGAACTCGCGACCTCCTGCGTGACAGGCAGGCACTCTAACCAAACTGAGCTAACACCCCTTGCGCAAGGCACGATCAGTTAAAGCCAAGGGCGCTTTTATTGTCAATGATATTTTCGATTAATTTTCCGGCGAACCGCAGGGGCATATGGGGAACAAGCTAGTCGAGGAGATTTACCAGGAAATCCGCAGGCGCAATTCGAGCGTGGGGACCGGTTCCATACCGCATTCGGACGAGCTGTACAAGTTCGTCCAGTCGTCCATGGGGATCGATCCGGATCTCGCGAAGACCATCATCCAGGTCCTCGTAAACTCGCACAGGGTTTTCTCGATGGAGGTGACCGCCGAGGACAAGACCCACGACGTTCCCCCGATCGAGGGCTACGTTTCCGCGAACCTCACCGATATCCGCAAGCTCAAAAATTATTTTCAGAACGAGCTCATGATCGAATACGAGAAACAGTTCAACAAGCGCCAGATGACGCACCAGATCGTGAAGGATATTTTTCCCATGATGCGAAGCCTCAACAATACGGCCCTGGGGATGGTCGCCAACAAGGCGATCATGCTCGAAGAGTTCGAAAAACTCATGGAGAAACGGTTCGAGGAATATACCGAGGAATGGAAGGAAAAACGGCTCGATATCGAGCTGTCCCACTCCAACCTGAACGAGCAGGCGGCCCTGTCGCAGAAGGCCGCCGAGGAAAAGAAGCAGCAGGCCGCGCACCCGGCGCGGAAAACCAAGATGGTGCGCGCGGTCGATTCCGCCAAGTACGATGAATTCGCGTCCCGCAGCCGGAACTACCCGCTGCAGCGAATTATCAAAATATACGGAACGAATTTTTTCCTGCAGGTGAACCTGCGCAAGTACCAGTTTTCCTACATCGAGAAGCTCGTGAAGGACGGCCAGCTCAACAAGCGTTCGGACCTGTTAATGCTCAAGGAGATGATCCAGACGGTGAAATCGCACGCGGAGCAGGACGCCGGGCTCGCCGGTCACGAGGGCGAGCTCTACGCGCTTGAAAAAACCGTGAACCACGCGATCTATTTCACCGGCAAGCCTTCCTGAATTCCGGCGCGCGCGAACTGGATTCTCTTCCCGATCGAGGGATGACCGTGAAAAAAGAACTCCACCGCCGGATGGGGCTCGCGGTCCGCGAGGTTTCGCACCGCGATTTTTTCCATCGCCGAGATGAAGGATGACGGGTCGTTGGTCACTTCGAGGGCGTGCCGGTCGGCGGCGCGCTCGAAGGCGCGGGATACGGCGTTCGTGAACGGCATGAGGGCGAGGGAGAGCACCGAAAGAAAGAAGAGCAGTATCGGTATCGCGGCGAGGTCGTGCGGGCCCGCGAGACCCAGGGAGGATATCGCCGCGCTGTACGCCGCGCTGCATGCCCCGAGCGAAAGAAATATCAGCGCGCCGGAGATGAGGATATTTTTGGGAATGTGGCGCCCGGAGAGGTGACCGAGCTCGTGCGCGAAGATGACGCGAATCTCGTCCGCGGAAAATTCCCGTAGAAGCGTATCGCCCAGGATGATGCGCCTGCCTTTGCCCAGCCCCGTGAAACCGGCGTTGGCCTTCCGCGTTTCCCTGCTCATGTCGAACACGAATATTCCGCTTATGGAGACGCCCTCGCGCGAGAGGAGTCCTTCGAGCGCCTCCCTGACCTGGCCCGGTTCCAGCGGCGTGAAGGTGTAGAAGAGCGGGAAGATCACGAGGGGCGCCAGCCGCGCGAACACAATCCCGAGCACGAAGACGCCGGCGCCGAAATACATCCACCACGACGATCCCGCGGATTTCAGGAGGAAATAAAAGAGGAGCGCCACGGGAACGCCGATCACGATCGAGAGAATCGCCGACTTGAGGCGGTCGCGGAGCCACCCAAACACGCTCAGGGTCGACAAGCCGAACCGATGCTCGATGACATAGCCGGAGTAAAAGGAAAGCGGCGCCCCCAGTATTCCGAAGCAGGCCCCCGCGATCGCGAAAAACACGAGAAACCGGGAATATTCCCCGGCGGCGAGTCCGGCCGAAAGCGCCGCGAGGCGCGCGGCAATGCCGCTGAAGGCGAACAGCGCGAGGCACGCGAGATCGAGAACGCCGTCGACAAGCCCCACGACAAGCTTTATGCGTGCGTACCTTTTTGCGTCTTCCGGGGATGCGGCGGCCTGCGCTCCTGTTCGCGAATCATCGTCCATGTGAGGTCCTCCGTTCACCGATACGATTGTAATGTAGGCAAGCGGGGCGGCGCATGTCAAAATAATTTGCCGCGGTATGCGCGTAATGAATAAATTATGGCGGCGGGGCTGAAATATGGTTGCGCGCGGGCGGACAATCTCTGTATAGAGACACACATATCGGATCATGGGATGGACAGACAATGAAGCTTGGAATTTTCGGATTGCCGCAGACGGGGAAAAAGACCCTTTTCGGACTCCTCACGGGCGCCGCGGCCTCATCGCCGGACGCGCAGAAAGCGGTTACGGGGGTCGCGGAAATTTTCGATCCGCGGTTCGACCGGCTCGCCGCGATGTACAACCCTAAAAAGCGGACCCGCGCGCGGATCAATATCGACCTGCTTCCCAAGCTGGAACCGGATTCGGCGGTGGAGGGCGATATCTTCAAGAACATCGCCGACACCGACGCCCTGTGTCACGTGGTGCGCGCGTTTCGGGACGAGGCCGTCTACCATGTGAGCGGGAGCGTGAACCCGGCCCGCGATATCGAGCGCATCAGCTCCGAGCTCATACTCCATGACATGCTCTTCGTCGAGAAGCGACTCGAACGCCTCGCGGCGGGAAAAAAGAAGCAGGGCGCGGAGCTCGCGAAGAAGGAGGAGGACCTGCTCCTGCGCTTCAAGGAGCGCCTGGACGCGAACCGCCCGCTGCGCGGGGAACCGGTGAGCGACGAGGAGACGAAGCTCATCGCGAGCTATCCCTTCGTGACGATGAAGCCCGTGCTTATCGTCCTGAACGTCGCCGACGGCGACGCGGGCGCGCGCGCGATGCTGGACGAGCTTTCCGCAAAGTACGGGCAGGAGGGCGTCGCCCTGATGCAGATCTCCGCGCGGCTCGAGCTCGAAATCGCCGCGCTGGAAACCCCGGAGGAGCGCGCCGAGTTCATGGCCGAGGCCGGAATCGTGGAGCCCGCCGTGAACCTCCTCTCGCGGCTCTGCATGGAGGCGCTGGGGCTCATCTCGTATTTCACCGTGGGCGAGGACGAGGTGCGCCAGTGGCAGGTACGCCGGGGCGCGCTCGCGCCGGAGGCGGGCGGGGTGATCCATACCGACATCGCGCGCGGCTTCATACGCGCGGAGGTGATCAAGTACGACGACCTTATTTCGCTGGGCGGCGAGGACGCGGTGAAAAAGGCCGGAAAGCTCGGGGTGATGGGAAAGGATTACGAGGTGCGCGACGGCGATATCATGAATTTCAGGTTCAATGTCTGATACGCCTGCGCCGCACGAGGAGGGGCAGGTCCCACATGTCACGCTATACGCATGAGGAACTCTCCGGCCTGATAAGGGACGCGCACGCGCCGCAGGACGCGAAGGCCGCCTTCAGGCGGATTATCTATGACCACTACAAAAAACACGGCCGGGCACTGCCGTGGAGAAACGCCCCCACCCCCTACGAGGTCTTCGTATCCGAGATCATGCTGCAGCAGACCCAGGTCGAGCGCGTGGTCAATAAATTTCCGACATTCCTGGCGCGGTTTCCGGACTTCAGGGCGCTCGCGGACTCCACTGCGGGAGAGGTCGTCGCGGCCTGGCAGGGGATGGGCTACAACCGGAGGGCGCTCTCGTTGCACCGCGCCGCGAAGATCATCGTCGAGAAGCACGGCGGCGCACTGCCTATTCATATCGAGGAGCTCGAGGCGCTCCCGGGAATAGGGAAGGCGACCGCGCGCTCCATCGCCGCCTTCGCGTTCAACGAGCCCGTCGTGTTCATCGAGACCAATATCCGCAGCGTCTTCATACATTTTTTCTTCCCTGGCGCGGAAAACGTTCCGGACGCGGAAATCCTCCCGCTCGTCGAGCGCACCCTCGACAGGAAGAACCCATCGCGCTGGTACAACGCGCTCATGGACTACGGCGTGATGCTGAAAAAGGAAAATGCCAATCCCTCGAGGAAGAGCGCAGCCTACAGGCCGCAGGCGCCCTTCAAGAACTCCCGGCGCCAGAAGCGCGGACGGATACTCGCGCGCCTGGTAGAATCGGGTCCGCTGGGCATCGCCGGGGCCGCCGCGCTCCTGGGGGTCGATATCGAAACGGCAGGCGGTCTGCTGGACGAGCTCGAACGCGAGGGTTTTATACGCAAGAAGGGACGCGCGTATGTTCTCTCATGATGAAAATTCGTCGATCACGGGCGCAAGGTCAAGATGGGGTTCGTTGTCGTCGACCGCCGCGAATTCGGAGATCAGGTCCGCGGAGGTCGAGAGGACCGCGCCCTCGATGTGAAAGTTTTCGAGGTTCATGAAAAGCGCGTCGTCCAGGGACGCCTCCGGCAGGAAATCGGCCGGGAGGGCGGGGATCCTGCCATATCGGTACAGGTATTCGAGGGATCGGACTCGAGGCCGGTCGAGCTGCCCGTGATTTGCATCATGGATCGCAAAGTTCGATGCATGGCACGTCGGGCCGCGGGGATTACAGAATCCTGGTTCGAGACGGCAGGAAATCCCCTGATCGTCCTCAAGGGAATCGGTCTCCTCGAAACCGAGGGTATAATACCGGTTTGGATCTTTGGTGCACATGAGGAATCCTCGCGATCTGAATTGCGCCGGGGCGTATACTATAGTGAGGGAATGGACCTGGAACCGACAAAATAATGTTCGCTTCCGGCGAAAAATTTTATATAGTTTGGGATGCGATGCATAACTATGCATTATTAAATGGCGCCGATACCGCCTCCGCGAGGTGTACGATGTGTCCCCGTGCGTGCGGCGCGCCCAGGGCAGATGGCGCCTTTGGCTATTGCAACAGCGGCGTCCTGCCGGAGGTTGCATCGGTATGCGTGCACCGGGGCGAGGAGCCGGTGTTCGGTCCGGAGGGGATGTGCAATGTCTTCTTTTATCATTGCACGATGCAGTGCGTGTATTGCCAGAATTCGCAGATAAGCGTGAATTCCGGCGAGGCCGGGCACACGGATGCGGAAACGCTCGCCGAATCGATACGTACGCGTATCGGCCCCGACCGCCCCTGTGTGGGATTCGTCTCACCCTCACACTTCGTTCCGCAGATGCGGGAGACGATCGCGATTGTCAAGCGGTCCGCGCCGTGGGCGGTCGCCGTCATGAACACGGGCGCGTACGACCGGCGCGAGACCATCTCGTCGCTCGAGGACGAGATGGACGTGTACCTGCCCGATCTCAAGTACATGGACGAGGCGCTCGCGCGCAAGTACTCGCGGACGCCCGGCTACCCGGGGATCGCGCTCGCGGCACTCCGCGAGATGTACCGCCAGAAGGGGTCGAACCTGGCGCTGGACGACGCCGGGATCATCCGGTCGGGGCTCGTTATCCGGCACCTGATTCTTCCCGGCCACGTGGAAAACAGCATCGCGTGCCTGCGCGCGATCGCCGAAGAGCTGTCGGCCTCCGTGCACGTGTCGCTCATGGCACAGTATCACCCGACCGACGCCGTGCGCGCGCACCCGGTGCTCGGGCGGACGATCACGCGGGACGAGTACGAGACGGTGCTGGAGGAGTTTTACAGGCTGGGTTTTTACCGGGGCTGGGTGCAGGAGATGGAGAGTAGCGGAAGCTACCTGCCGGATTTTGGGAGGGGGGATGTGTTTGGGTGAAGGGGGGGCTATTTGGCGATTACAACTTTCTCGAACGAATTCAGGATCATTTTATTCGAAGTCTTTCCTTTCGCTTTTATCTGAATATAGTATAGTCCCACACCAAGAGACTTGTCCGATTTGTTCCTCCCATCCCAACCCTCTTCTTTTATGTTCTGACCGCCTTTTCTAAAGGCGCTGTCGAGGAGTGTTGCAACCGGTCTCCCTTTGATGTCATAGACGATTATGGTAACATCTGCATCTTCGGAAAGGTAATATGACGGATAGGCCTTTCGATGAGTTTTCGTGATCACATTGTTTAAAATGCGTGTAGGCCATGGCTTGAAATCGGGTTTATTAGTTATCGAGAAAGACCACTCGTGATTATTTGGATCAGAATCGACGGAAGCATCTATATCCGAATAAGCCTTGATATCCGGTGGGATCGCCCTCTTCTGAACGGTTTCCAGCACAAATCTTATCTGATTTCCATTCTTGATGATAGATGTTGAGGTCGGATTAGTCGGCAAATAAGCGACCCACTTGTTAGGTGAAATACGTTCTGCTTTGGCAGAGAGTAGATATGGAGGTCCGGGAAAGATTAACAGGTCCGGTGCCGGTCCGACCCCAATAATGTTTGTGGCGGTCATATCTTCTGTATACCAGACATTGATTTCGTCCGGTACATCATCGGCAGTAATAATGCTCATCTCGATCCTGATATTTGATTCTCTTACAGGGCGGGTAGCTGCGTCACCCGGCAATAATGCAGGTGTGAAGGTGTCATAGGGGTGGACGATCCCGTCGCTGATAGAAACGTTGATCTGGTAAGCCGTGGTGCTCACTATCCTGCCAATAATGGGCGGTGATTCATTTCCGAATACGTCTACCGCCGTTATATAAAAATCGTACGGGGTAAAAATGTCAAGGTCCGGTATTACCGTATACTGCCGGCCGGCGTTAATATTTGGAGGATTTCCAAATCTCAGCGAGCTGTCGTCGTTGCCGTTCCATTGCCGGTACGGCAGTGCTCCTTTTCGGAAATAGACCCTGTATTCATAAAGGTCGCCGTTATCAGTGCCCGAAGCCGTATTTAAAGGAATCCACCAGAACGTGACGCTCGTGGCGGAGGCATCGGGAGTTTCTGTATTTATTGTCACCCCTGTATCCGCGTCCGGCGAAAGTCCATTATCCCAATAGATGGTATGTGTGATCGCCGCGCCGTTCCCGTCATCGGGCTGGTTTAATTCGAAGGCACCCCCGGTAATCGAAGTGATCTGGTAGGACCAGCCCACAGTATCATTGGCCGCCACCAGGAAATTGGGATAACCCGTATTATTGTAAGGTATCGCGATTATCTTCTGGCTGAACCCGGAGGGAACCGTCACTAAGAGATTCTCGGTGAGAACGCCATCGGTGAATCGGACATTGAATGTCGTGTCACCGTGCATTGCGAGGCCAGTTCCCCCGCTTACCTGCATGGTCACATTCAGCTCGATGAGCGTTCCCGTCTGGCCGTAGGCCCGGTAATAGTCGGCGATATTATCCGGGGCGGGATGGGTCGGTCCGCGTCCCGCACCGCCGCGAAAAACGAATGACGAAACTTGAGCAAGGTTTGATTCAAGGGCAAGCGAATTTGGACTATCCTTCGTCTGGCCCCCAAAATCAGCGCGGGCGATCCAATAATAACCGTTTCCCAGAATTGCTATGGGTGTCGCCATTGGAACTAATCCGCTGAATGCTGCTGTTGCACCTCCTGCAATTGAGATTGCCATAGTTCCCAGTGTACGTCTTATCAATCGTAGTGATACCGATGTTGGGTTTTCCGTACTATCGGATGCATTCTCAAGATTGTACCCAGGCAGGTCGTAGACGATGGTGCCGGTAACATTAAAATCGGCGCTTCGTGTTGGACTGATAAATCCGTCGGCTGCAATTCCGTCCTGGGCAAAGTTGTACGCTTTTATACTCACTGATATGCCATAGGCCTGAGTTTTGGTGTCGGTTTTAGTTGTAGCGATGCCGGTCTGTTTCACCTGCGCGGTAATGGTTCTCGAAGCATTTACAGTTGAAAAATCGAGCGCCGGAGCGTTTCTCCATCGGAACCTGACCTGAAATGTGAATGTGAGATTGGTCCAGTTGCCATCGTTCGAGGGGGTAATAGCAAGGTCAGGCAGAACATTCGTTGCACCGATGGTGGCAGTTGTAACGGCGGTGGCCGTAGTGTAGCGAATGATCAGGTTCCCGGCAGTGGTCGGAATGGTCAACTGAAAGTACTCATAATCCGTAAGCGCCGTCGCAGCAGGGTTGGTTGCGTTAATCTGGAAGCTATACGCAGTCGCCCCGTGTGCAAGGTAATAACGACCGCCATTAGACATCAGGTTGGGTGTAGGTACTGTAAGGGTCACTGAGCCAAGCTGGGCAAAAGCGCTTGTTGTGTTCAGTATAAGCGCTGCAAGAAGCGCGAAAAGCCCAAAAAAAAGTTTCCCTTTGGGGCGCGGTGCTGGTATTATTGCATTGTGGCTCATAATCGATGGGAGCGTTGAAAAGCCCGTTTATTTATAGTATACTTCACTCCGGCCGGACCGGGTAAGTAATTATCCCTGCTGAGTGATATTTCTTCAAGTAAAAAAGATAGGTTTAGAAGAGCGCGGAATAGGGCGGAATATGAGAGCATCGGATCTGGTTCGGAGTATAGTTTTATGCGCGATGGCTTTTACCCTGGCCTGTTCGGATATAGCGCCGACCGTTCCTCCCACGATCGTGCGCACTACGAATCCTACCGATGACTCCGGCATTATTTATCCGCAGATACAGCTTGTAGTGCCGGGGGGGCTCCAGACCCTTACAGCGCCACAAGCAGTGGATACGGGCATATCGCCAAATAATCCAGGTATTGTCCTGGTTTTTACTAGGGAAATAGAGAATGACGGCGGAGAGATGTATTTCTCCATAGAATTATTACAGGGGGCGGTGAATTTACCTTTTACGCTTAATCCTGCTGGTGCCTCCTCATTCTCTTTCAACCTGATTCCCCTTGGCGCATTGTCCGAAAATACAAACTATGTTATAAGAATATATAATTCCGCTTATGAGAACGGATTTCCTTCGACCACGCTCGTATTCGATAATCTTGGCTCAGTCGGGAATCCCCTGAATCCATTGAATCCTTCGTATGTGGAATATGAATTCCAGACTGGTTCGGAAACCCCTGCGGACCAGATCGCACCCACGCTACAGTCGACTACGCCGGTAGATCTTGCAGTCGGGGTCGCGGTGGATCTAAATCCAAACGGATATATTCAGTTCGTGATGAATGATGCTGTATCTCCAATGATCGATCCCACAACCGTGAATTCAGCCTCCGTGACGTTGTATAATGTGACCGATTCGCTCGCGGTTTCAGGGGCTGTGTTCCTTGATCCTACTGTTGCTAACCTCTCAACCTATCGTTTCTACCCGGATAGCATGCTTGAGTATGGTACAAACTACAGGCTTAACGTTTCGGTAGGCGATGCAATCACCGACATGTCCGGAAACGCGCTTGCCTATGATTCGGTGACCTTCACAACTGCGCCTGAAGGAGATCCGGCGGTATCAGATTATGAAATAACCGCGGTCACTTCTACCAGCGCGACTATTACCTGGTCCACGAGTCGCGCCTCAATCAAACATATCGAGCTGGATGACGCCGCGGCCTTCGTTGCTGCAACTGTCACCGTGCACGATACCACCCTCGCCGATACATTCAGCGAAACCGTCGCCGGGCTTACACCGAACACGCTTTACAGCATCCGCCTGGCGGCCGATAACGAGACCACGACTCCCGTGGGCGGTCCCTTCGACGCGACACAGACATTTAACGCGGTCTTCCGCACGCTTCCGGATACGGCCGAGGGCGCATCCGGAAACTTTCAACTGGCGGTTAACAATAACGCCAAATCGAATATCCGGCTCGTCCAGAACAACCAGGACGAGTCTTACATGTTCTGGCTCGATTCGAGCGGCGAAGTGCGAGGCCAATTTATCGATTCGGCCGCGGGTGCTTCCGACACGTGGGACAAGTGGCCAACTACAGCGGCAAACACTGGTGTCCAGGTGTTCTCATCCGGGGGCAATGATGTGCGTGCCATTGCCGGTACATTTGGAAGTGTTGTCGTGGCGAGGATTGATAATGCTGCCGGGGAGATATATGCTGCTTCCGTATACGACAGCGGTGGAACGCTCGCATTTGACTGGGGGAGCGGCGGCACCGGCATTACGGCATTCGATAACGGCGGAACTGCGATTTCCCACGTGCGCGCGGCGATCACCTACAGCGGATACGTAGCTGAGATAACAAGCGGCACAGTAGACAGGAATGTCATTTATGACAGCAGTATTGATTTTTCCACACTGGCTCCCGCGCTTGACCCTGGTGACCACGTAATCAACCAGGCGACGCTTACAGGTCACACCACCATTACATCGATAGATGGAATTAATTTGCTGGTGCTGCTTGCTTCCATTATCACTTCGGCAAACCGGCAATATCGGATCGGTGACGACGATGTTCAGGAATCGGATACCGCTTCCGCAAATGCCGTCGGGGCAACGATATTTTATAACAATGGACTTTTTGATCAGACAGATATCGTCACAAATAGCACGAATTATTCTTACCTTACGGGTCCGGCGATCTGGCTTGGGGGCTCGCCATGGTATTCTCAAGCTACCGCGATTAATTCAGGTTTTCTTAATACCGAGGCACTTATTACTTATGACTACATCGCAAATGGGACAATGGAAACAAATTTTCTTTTCGATAACGGCATCAATTTCTCTACGGTAGGCCCGCTGGGGACTGGCATCCTTGTAAATGATATTGTTTTTCACTCGAACGTCAGTGGGAGCGCAGAGTATGACAAGGCAGTAAGCGTTTATGGAGCCAATACGAACCTGCTCTTGCTCAGTGATCCGGCCAAATACCTGTTCGATACAGCGGCTGACCAGTACCAGATCTTACGTTTACCGGACCACACGACCTTTGTCACGAGCGGACTGAGTACTGCGACAGGAGCGCTTACCATGACCGAGGCGGGTCGCAGTTTTATGGTGGAAGGTGTACTTGCCGGGGATGTGGTCTACAACCTTACCACTAATCGTTATACCGAAACGACTGCGGTAGCAGCCACAACCATCACCATGGCAAGCCAGATATTTGGAGGAGCTGGGGAGAATTACATAATATTAAGGTACAAAGGCATTACGTTCGTATGGGCCCAGGCAGGTGATATTAGAGGCAGGACGATAGATGCGAATACCGGTGCGTTGATGGACACAAATGCGCTCACCAACGCATTGATAGATCCGGGAACGGTTGCCGGCAACTTTATCGTTTCTCCCAGCGGCGTTAACGCAAAGCAGAATCCATTTATCGTAAGCGGCGTTGAAGGTAATGCAATCGTAGTGTATGAAGCTCAGATGGGCGGTAATATTAACATTTTCGCGAAAAAGGTAACCGGCAGTGGTCAGGTGGTCTGGGGCCTTGCCGGAGATGGAACTTCCATTGTTGCAAATGCAGCGCGCGATGACCTTATCCAGAAGGTTCTTCCTGACGGAAATGGCGGGGTGTGGGTGCTCTATACCTCCCACGATGCCACGACCAAGCGTTCGGGGGTCGCGCATATTTCAAATGCAGGCGTTCCTACTGTCCTGCCAATCCTCACCGATGCCGATCACCCGGACATGACCGCCATAACGGCGGCCAACATTGCGGTAGCATATGAAGTGCTCACAGTGGTAGCCACCGAAACTGTACCGCGAATTTTCGTGCAGAGATACATCAATACCCCTGCAGTGGTTGGCGGCGCGATCAATGTACGTTCGGCAAACCAGGCGATAGCGCAACTGAATCCGCATATCGCATCCGATGGTAATGTAGGCGCGATGGTTTCGTGGTTCGAGATGAAATATGCTCCCTCCATGGCCTATGCCATTTTTGGTCAACATTTTACTAATTTTGCGCCGACCCGTCAGTGGGGAGATGATTATTTCGTGGGGATACCCGTGCTTGATTCGCTTACCGGCGTGAACATCTATACGGCGATAGAGCACGGTATTTTCCGCTGGAACGATGCCGCGGCCCCGAATTCGGGCGTGCTTTACTGGCTCGACCAGAGGGGTACGGGGACGGATATTTATTTTCAGAATGTGAACGATTAAATCGTGTAGGTGAATGATAGTCAATTTACCGTATATCTTAAAAATAAAACCCTGCTATTAAGCAGGGTTTTTTAATGCAAAGTAGATAAATTTAGTGGCCGTGTTATCAGTTTCTACGGAACTCGAGTGCCGTTATCGGGGGCACTATCAGCGCTGTCATGAACAGGGGAGTCGTCGTGAGCAACGACCGTATACACATATGTCGTGCTTACTACGGCGGTAAAATCATCATAGGGGGACCCGGCAATCGCAGTCGCGATAGGCGACCCATCGCGATTAATGGTATAGCTGTCCGCGCCAGTTGAGGCCGTCCAGCTAATTGTTACCCGATCCGTAAGCCCGTCGGTGGCGCTTACCGCGGTAGGGGCTGACAATTGGCGCGTCCCCGTATCCGCGGCGCTCGCCGCGCTGTAATGATCGGGCGAAAGGTCATGGGCGACCACGGTGTACGAGTACGAGGTACCCGGGACCGCGGTGGCGTCATCGAACGGAGAAGTGACCCCGGTGCCTGCGGCCAGAATAATCGCATCGCGATACACGTCATAATTGTCGGCGCCGGTGGAAGCCGTCCAGGTAATGCGGACATCGGTAGTCCGCGTGAAGTCGGTCGCGCTCACAGCCGACGGCGCGGAAATCTGTCGTGTTCCCGTATCCGCGGCGCTCGCCGCGCTGTAATGATCGGGTGAAAGGTCATGGGCGACTACGGTGTACGAGTACGAGGTGCCCGGGACCGCGGTGGCGTCATCGAACGGCGAAGTGACCCCGGTGCCAGCGGGAAGAAGTGCCAAGTCGCGATACACGTCATAGTTGTCGGCGCCGGTGGAAGCCGTCCAGGTAATGCGGACATCGGTAGTCCGCGTGAAGTCGGTCGCGCTCACGGCGGTCGGCGCGGAAATACCCTTATAACCGGTGTTCGCGGCACTCTGAGCGGAGTCATGCACTGCGTTGATATCCGTGTTATGAGCGCGAACGGTATAAGAATATGTCGTTCCCGGTACAACAGTCAGATCGTCCGCTGAATCCGTGTACGAGAGAACCGCAATACCGGACGCGATCGAAGCCCCGTTGCGGAATACTTCGTAGCTCTCGGCACCGGTTACGGCGTCCCAGGATATATTCACTTGAACGGTCGATGTCCCGTCGGACGCGAGTACATTGACGGGAGCGTTAAGGCTCATGTAACCGTTATCGGCGGCGCTGGGGACACTGTCATGAGCCGGGAGGTTAACATGCGCCACAACCGTGTATGAATAGGCGACGCCCTGCAACGGCGCCAGGTAATCATCGTACGAGGTTCCCGCCACACCCGAAACTATCGAAACCCCGTTACGGAATACTTCGTAATTGTTCGCGTTAGCGGAAGCAACCCAGGTTATGTTTACGTGATCGGTGAACCCTCCGTCTGAAGCAGTTACAAGGGTAGGAGCAAGCACCTGACGATACCCGGAATCCGTAAGACTCCCGTCTCCCTCGGCAGAGGAGGATGTCGCATATGCCTTCACCATGTACGAGTATTGTATTCCTGGAGCCGCAGTTGTATCGTTATACGGCGATGCGACAAGTCCTGTTATAATTGGAGTCACGTAACCGTCATCGCTGCGGTAAATCCTGTAGCTGTCTGCGCCGGTGACCGTGGCGTTCCAGCTTATCTGAACATGTACGTTCGAGGTCCCGTCGCTGGCCGATACACCTGTCGGGGCGGTAAGTCTCTTATAGCCGGTATCCGCAGCGCTTTGAGCGGTATCGTGTACGGCGCCCGCATCGGAATTATGGGCCCGCACCGTGTACGAATACACGACGCCCGGCACCACGGTCGCATCGTTTGCGTTATCGGTATATGCCGGTCCAGCGACACCGGAGGCTATCGAAACGCCGTTGCGGTATACCTCGTAGCTGTCGGCACCGGTGACTGCGAACCAGGTTATGTTGACATCGGTGGTTGAAGTGCCGTCCGTGGCTGAAACACCTGTGGGTGTCGCCAGGAGCTTGTAACCGGTATCGCCTGCGCTTTGCGGTGTATCATGAACCGCTCCCGCATCAGAGTTATGCGCCCTGACTGTATACGTGTATGCATTTCCGGGAATCACGATGCCCGCGCCCGCGTTATCGGTATATGATGTAACCAGAATACCTGATGCTATGGATACCCCATCCCGGTAAATCTCGTAGCTGTCCGCGCCGGCGATCGCGTTCCATGAAACGGCGATCTGGGTCAGCGATACGCCGTCATCTGCCGCTACGCCGGTGGGAGTCGACAGGAACTTATATCCGCTGTCCAACGCGCTTTGTGCGGTATCGTGAACCGCTCCCGCGTCGGAGTTATGTGCCAGTACGGTATAGTTGTACACCGTGCCGGGTACCACAGTTACATCATTAGCCGTGTCGGAATACGTGATCGCGCCGATTCCGGACGCGATGGAAGCGCCGTTACGGAATACCTCGTAGCTGTCAGCGCCGGTCACCGCTGTCCAGGATACGTCAACCTGGGTAGTCGACGACCCATTCGTGGCCGCAACTCCAACGGGAATGGTAAGGCGTTTGGAACCGATATCGGCTGCGCTCGCAACACTGATATTTCCTGCAGGGTTGGTGTCATGGGCGATAATCGTATAGGAATAAGTGTTGCCAGGAACCACGACGGCATCGAGAGCCGTGTCGTTATAGGTGAGTCCGGCTATTCCGGTCTGAATTGTTACCCCATCGCGGAGAACTTCATAAGTATTTGCGCCTGTGACAACATTCCAGGATACGCCGATTTGTGTGGTGGAAGTAAAATCGGTAGCGGCTTGTCCGGTCGGCGCCAGCAGCCGTTGGCATCCGTTATCCGGTGCACTGTCGGGACTGAACTGGGTCAGGATTCCGTCATTATTATATGCCTTGATTTTATAGTCATAATTGGTACCGGCAACCGCGGTCAAATCGTCCCAGGTATTTACAGTATTAAGGACACTGCCCATTTCGACATAGTTACCGGCGATATCAGTATTCTTACGGTAAATGTAGTAATTGCGTGTGCCCGCGAATGGAACCCAGTTTATATGCGTCCATGTTACCGTAATCCTGGTCGTATCGGTAAAATCAGTCGCCGCCGTGGCTGTGGGCTGGTCGAGCTCTGTGTGAACATAGCCGATATCCTCCGCGCTAATCAGCCCATAGAGCGTATCCGGGGACCAGGCCCTTACCGTGTAGTAGTAATTCGCGCCGGGCGTGAGCGTGGGATCGCTGTCCGCATATGAAGTCCCTGATGTCACCACCGCGATTTCAGGATACGGCCCGCCGGTGACCGTCGACCTGCCGATATGATATTCCGTAGCTCCCCCGACCGCCGTCCAACTCACCACGATACTGTCAAGGAATGTCCCGTCCGAGGCGGTTACGACGGGAACTCCCAAAGCCAGCTTGTTTCCTGAACCCGCGGGGCCAAGGGCGCTGTATCCTGCGGCAGCATTCCATGCTTTCAACTTGTAATAATAGGTAGACGTGTCTCCCGCCGGTATCGAGGTATCGTCAAAGGTCAACACTACCGCGTTTCCGATCTCCGTATAGGTGCCAAGGAGCGTCGTTGATCGATAAATAAAATACTGCGACGCCCCTGCGACCGCCGCCCACGTCAGTGTGATCCGGTCATCAAGAAGTGTCGTGCCAGTTGGTGCCAGTGGCGCGCTCAAGGTAGACACTATAACCCCGGTGGCCGCGGTTACAAGAGTTATGTCGGTCTCGGAGGTAATAACTGAGTTATATGCCGTGACCTTGTAGTAGTAGGTTGTTCCGGGTATACCAGTGGTGTCATCATAGAAGAAAGTTGTTGGTCCCACCGTCCCGGGGGCAAGCTGGCCGTATGGTCCTGCGAGTGCGCCGGCGCGATATATTCGATACTCGGTCGCATCGGCGGCACTGCCCCAGGTGATGCGCACCTTATCGGTGTAGGCGCTCGTTGCCGAGATATTCTGGGGAACATGGGTGGTCATATCGGAACTGGAGTATCTGAACCCCAGGTCGACGTTGCTGTAGGCGCTATAGGTCACCGTACCCGCATTATAGGCCCTTACCTGGTAATAGTACGCTGTTGCGACCACTGCGGTTAAGTCATCCTTGCTGGTCCCCAACACGTTCAAATCGAGGTCGGACCAGGGTCCAACCGGGGTGTTCCCGCGCTGGATCTCGTACTTGGTAGCCCCCGGCACGGCCGCCCAGCTGATCCTTACCATTGTAGCTAGAGCGATATCGCCGTCAGTGGCCGCAATGACAGGGGGTACGCCCATTACCGCCCGGTAGCCGGTATTGGGGATGCTGCCCAGGCTGTCACCGTTAATCGCCGAGTGCGCCTTAACATAGTAAGAGTATATTGTTCCCGGGAGGGCGGTCGTATCGTCGTATAATACGGTGGGATGTGCCACCGTATTGAGTGGCGTGGATGTATCATCGGATCGATAGATATCATAACTGTCTGCAACCGGGGGACCGGTCACGCCGGTCCAGGTAATGCGTACATAATCACCAAAGGTACCATCCGAAGCGGCGACACCGGCAGGTGTGCCAAGCAGCGCAAGCGTTTCTCCATATTCCGCCACGCTGTAGTTACTGTACCCGGTTGTATCCCAGGCCCGGACCTTATAATAGTACTGGTCGCCTGTAACCACATCCATATCGTCGAAGGTGAGCGCGGAAAGGATTTTGATCAGCGTGTATGTCCCTGGAGCCGCATCGGACCGGTAGACGTAGTATTTAGTCGCGCCCGGGACGGCGGCCCAATCGAGGGAGATTCGGTCGACAAGTGCCGTGCCTCCATCGGTCGCGTTCACGGATGGCGGTGTCAGGACCGCGATAGGATTTCCCGTAAACCCCGAATCGTCGTTACTGAATCCGGAAAATCCATCCGCATAAGACCAGGATTTTATACTGTAGTAATAGGTGGTTCCAATGCCTGCACTGTAATCATCAACCGTGGTATCCCATGAATCGTCGATTTCTGTCGGGTTTGGATCGTTTGCCGTTGTAGAACGGTAGATATAGTACTTTTCCGCCTTGGAAACTGAATTCCAGGAAATTTTCACACGGTCGGTATAGCTTCCATCCGTCGCGCTCACGTTTGAGGGCGCGGCGAAATCCGCAGCCTGTTTGGCGCAGGCTGGAAAAAACGTTAATAATGCCAGGAATAAGGCAGGGATATCTCTATATATATTGAACGGCCTCATGACTCTATTCGGCCACCTGGGCCGATCTACTCAAATATAGCCTACCAGGGATATGCCTTCAAGCAATATTTCCTTCAATACAGGAATCCGAATTTTGACCAAATCAAGAAGGCTCTCACCGTATTTTGGAAATACCGTGCATCGATCATAGAAGTGCAACTTATTTTGGTACCGATTAATCACAATAAATTTTTACTTTTAACTCCTCACCGCCACGCCACCCCCACCACCTCCTCAAACACAATCCTCTCCCTCAACCCCTTCGACGCGCTCATGCGTAAATCCTCATCGATAAGCACCACCTCCAGCTCCGGATGCTCCTTCATGAATCCCGCGGCCTTCCCCGGCCCCATTACGAACAGCGCCGTGGAGTACGCGTCCGAATCGACCGGGCTCTTCGAGATCACCGATACCGATACGAAGCCCCGCGCGGGGTAGCCGGTCTTCGGGTCGATGATGTGGTGGTAGCGGACCCCGCCGTACTCGGCGAAGCGCTCGTAATCGCCGCTCGTGGAAACCGCGTCCCCGTCGCGCATGAGCAGCGTGCAGATCAGCTCCTTTTTCCGCGGGTGCATGAGCCCTACGCGCCACGGCCCGCCGTCCTTCGAGCCCGCGACCTGCATGTCGCCCGCCGCCGCGACGATCGCGTTCGTGACGCCCGCTGCCTTGAGCTCCTCCATGCCGCGCATCGCCGCGTAGCCCTTGGCGATGCCCCCGAGCCCGATGCGCATGCCCGGAACCGCGAACGAGATCTCGGAGGCGGCCGAATTAAGGCGTATGTACCGATAATTCACCAGGGCCAGTGCGCGCGCGACCTCCATCGCATTGGGCGGGATGAAATTCGGGTCCTTCCAGTTCCAAAGCCTCTCGAGCGCGGCGAAGCTGATATCGAACGCCCCGCCCGTCCGCGCCGCCACCTCGTTCGCGCGCCTGACGAGCATGAATGTCCCGTCCGATACCCTCACGGGCCTGTACGCCGCCTGCTCGTTCAGGCGATACACGTCCCCGGCCTCGCTCTTCGGGCTCATGAGCCGCTCGATCTCCTCGATGGCCCCGAACGCTTTTTCCGACGCCGCGTCGGCCTCGCGCTTCGAGTCCGCGATGATCGTGATGTTCACGATCGTGCCCATGAGCGGGCGTGAGTAGGTGTGAGTGCCCCCGCCTGAGCACGCGGTCAGGATCGAGATAAATGCCGCCAAAAGCGCAGTGAGATTTCGATAGATCATGATGGTTGTCGTCCTCTCAGCAAAGTATGTTCATAATTATGACAGCATAATAGAGTTGTTGCAAAACTGGAAATAAATCGCTCCTCCCCCGCCGCAGGCGGGGGAGGAGCGATTTATTAGGCATGTAACAACTCGATTATTTATTCAATGAAAAAAGGATGATGTGGTCATTTAAATACGCCTGGCATTTGCAAAGGTGTATTATAACGAAGCCCAACGGCCCCGTCAGAGATGGTGGAATATCTGACTTGTTGCGTAACTCAATTGTTTACGGGGTATAAGGGGCGAAGCCCCATAAAAAGCGCCTCGCAGGAATTCCCTGCGAGCGCGAGACGGCAGTTTCGCAACAAGTCAAATATATGTATTGACATACATATATTTATATGTATTATTAATCATGGAGTTCGAGTGGGAAGAATCCAAAAACGCGCAGAATATAGCCAAGCATGGAGTTTCATTCTATGAGGCACAGAATGCCTTCCTGGATGCACATAGGGTTATCGCGTTAGATGTGAAACAAAGTACACAAAACGAAAAACGATACTTTTGCTATGGGAATGTTCTGGATAGGATTCTCACGGTCAGATTTACGGTTCGAGCGTCCGCGATAAGGATAATCGGCGCGGGATACTGGAGAGAGGGCAAGAAGCGATATGAAGAGGAAATTAGACTATACTAAAGCGCCTAAAAGCGTTTCACTCGCCATCAGGGAATCCAGGGTAATTGCGGACTTTCTGCCCGCACCCGAAATGCTGGTGAAAAAAGAGGAATCCGTGAAAGTGACCATTTTACTCAGCAAGGCGAGTGTAAATTTTTTCAAGAGCCGCGCTAAAATGAACGGCGTCCCTTACCAGGTGATGATAAAGGCGGTGCTGGACAGGTATAGCGAACATTATCGGGATGGGAAGTAAGCGCGCACGTCCCTTTTATTTCTTGACGGACTTCCCCGGCTACGCTTTTCTATACCGCGCCGAAATTTGGAATAACTGCGAATGAACACGTACGTCACCATAGGAAGCCTCACGCTCAAGAACCCGATCACCGTCGCGTCCGGGACAGCCGGTTACGGGGAGGAGCTCGCGGGCTATTTCGACATCGCGCGGTTGGGCGCCATCTTCACGAAGGGGCTCTCGATCGAGCCGCGCCCGGGGAACCGCGGCCCGCGCATCCTGGAAACCCCTTCCGGCATGCTGAACTCGATCGGCCTCGAGAACGTGGGGATCGATGCGTTCCTTGAAAAAAAGATGCCCTTCCTCCGGGAGAAGGGCGCGACTGTGATCCCGAACGTGGCGGGGCATTCCGTGGACGAAAACGTGGAACTCTGCCGCAGGCTCACGGGCGTTCCGGGCGTCGCGGCCATAGAGCTCAACGTGAGCTGTCCCAACGTGAAGGAGGGCGGCATCGCCTTCGGCAAGAGCGTGCCCACCTTCGCGCCGCTCGTCGCCGCGGTGCGCCGCGTGACCACGGTCCCCCTCATCGTGAAGCTTTCGCCTAACGTTACCGATCCCGCGGAGTTCGCGCGCGCCGCGAAGGACTGCGGGGCCGACGCCGTCTCGGCCGTGAACACGTTCCTGGGCATGAAGATTGACATCGAGAAGGGCAGGCCCTACTTTAGAAATACCGTGGCGGGGCTTTCCGGGCCGGCAATCCGGCCCATCGCGCTCAGGATCGTCTACGAGATATGCGCACGGGTCGACATCCCGGTCGTCGCGATCGGTGGGATAGGAACGCTCGAGGACGTGATCGAGTTTCTCATGGCAGGCGCCTGCGCCGTGTCCATAGGCACCATGTCGCTCGTCGACCCGCTCACCTCCGTCAATTGCATCGAACGGCTCGAAGGCTACATGCGCGAAAAGGGGGTGTCCGATATCACTGAAATAATAGGGCGCGCCCAGGGTCCGCGGAACGGCGATACCGCCGGCGTCCCGTGCGATAACTGACCGATACGCGAGGAGAACTCATGAATTACTGGAACACGCGCCTCAAGATCATGGCCGAGTACACCCCGGGCGAGCAGCCCGAGGACATCGACGATTTCATCAAGCTCAACACGAACGAAAACCCGTTTCCGCCCTCGCCCGCGGTGATCGAGGCGCTACGCAAGGCCTGCAACGAGAAGCTGCGCCGCTACCCGAACCCCACGGCCATGAAGGTGCGCGAGCTTTTCGCGAAGCAAAACGGGCTTGGTCCCGAGAACGTGTTCGTCGCGAACGGCTCCGACGAAATCTTTACGCTTATATTTCGCGGCCTCATCGAGCCGGACGGGAAGGCCGCCTTCGCGTATCCCTCCTATTCGCTCTATTACACGCTCGCGGAGGCGAACGGGATCGCCTACGAGAAGATCAACCTGGACAAAAATCTCGATGTGAACCTTCCCGATTTCCTCAAGAAAAAGCATAACCTGGTGATCATCGCCAACCCGAACAATCCCACCGGTAGGGGCGTCGACGTGGGCGCGATAAAAAGCTTCCTCGCGAAATTCAAGGGGCTGCTGGTCGTGGACGAGGCGTACGTGGACTTCTACGGGGAATCGGCGATCGGTCTGGTGGGCCAGTTCAAGAACCTGATCGTGACGCGCACCTTCTCGAAGTCGTACTCGCTCGCGGGACTGCGGGTGGGGCTCGCGATCTCCCAGCCCGGCATCATCGACGGGCTCATCAAGCTCAAGGATTCCTATAATGTAGACCGGCTCGCGGAGGCGGGCGCGCTCGCCGCGCTCGCGGACACGAGAAGCCTCAAGGCCAATATGCAGATGGTGCGCGACAACAAGGAGTTTCTCGAGGAAAAGCTCGCGGGGCTGGGGTTCATTGTGGTGCCCTCGAAATCGAATTTTCTTTTCGTGAAGCACCCGAAGACGGGCGCGAAGCAGATATACGAAGGACTCAAGGAGCGCAGGATCCTGGTGCGCTATTTCTCCGGGCCCGTGCAGTCGGAATACGTGCGCATCAGCGTGGGGACGATGATGGAGATTCGGACGCTCGTGAAGGAGCTTTCTTCTATGGTATCAGCCTGACGAGCTTTCCCTTCGCATCGGTGATACCGCTTTTGCCGATAAGCTCTTTCAGCAGAAGCTCGCTTTTCTCGTATTTCCGGAGATCGCGCTCGTCCATCCAGACGACCAGAGAATCGGCCCCCCCCGGCCCCTCCCACAGGAAGCGAACTGCCATACCCGCCACCGACTCCTCGCTGAAAAGCGAGGTGCAGGAGTGCGCGACCGCGATCACGTCCCCCAGGTGCGCCTCGAGGATGCGAAGTGCGCTTTTTTCGAAGGGGTCCTTCCCGCCGTACGATCCGCGCGGCGCGGCGATGTCCATCCCCAGGTAAAACCTGTTCCCCCGCGCCTCCTTCCGGTCGTGGTAGAGCCCGATACTGCCCCTGGCCACGGCGAGTTTCTTTTTCCCGGTGAGCACGTAGGCGACCGCGAGCAGGCAGCGCTCGTACTTGCGGTGAAGGGCCGCGCCGCCGCCGGTGTACTTTTCCGGCTCCGCGAGCAGCGCCCGCGCCGACGGGTCGCGCGCCGCCTCGTCCTGGACCGACGCGTTCTCCGCGTTCATGCGCCGGGACTCCTCCAGGAGCGCGAGCTCCCGCTCCGACGCCGATCCGCACTGCGCAGCGATCGAGAAGGGGGAGGAAATGAGCAAAAGCGACGCAACGATCACGAATTTATTCATAGGTATAGCCTGCCAGCGGCACTTGGTTTGTGCGATTTTTACAGGGCGGGACACGTTTCTGTCAAGCGGTTTCAGTTCTGCATGAAATCAAGGAAGCGCTGCAGGGCCTCGGGGAGCCGCCCTTCGCCGTCCATGTATTTCTTGAACTTGCGCTGGTACCCGGTGATCTCCCGGGTCCGGATGTTCTTGAACTTGGTGCCGATTTCGGCGAAGGCGGGCATGTTCTCCAGCCTGTTCCGCACATCCTTCCTGAAGGGGACGTATCGGTACATCATCTCACGCACGACCGAGTTGCACTTCATGATGCCTTCACGCTCGTAGAGGAGCCACATGATGTAATCGTCGGCGAAGCGGTCGCGGTTGGTGCGGATGCTCTTGAAGCGCTCCTCGATGTATGACTTGGTCTCCACGGAAAGCTTGGACATCTTCTTGAAAAAGTTCACGTAGTCGAAGTAGACGCCGGTAAGCCCGCCCTCCACCGGGTCGGCCCACATGGCCCCTTTGAGGGTGCGGTTGAGCTCCCAGCGGAAACAGGCGAAGGTGTGGGCGAGGTTTTTCTGGAGATCCCCCATGAACAGGATGGGGACCACGATGCGTCCCCGGCTCTTCCGGTTTGTGCCGTCGAGCTCCTGCCAGAGCATGCTCTTGGTCCCGAACGAGGGGATGAGGACGAAGCTGGGGAGCACCTCCTCCTCTATGATCTCGCGCGCCTCCCCGACCTTCTCGATTATCTCCCGGTAGAAGACCGAGTAATCGATCTCCTTTAAGCCCTGCGCGATCGATTCGAGCTTCTTCTTCGAGGTGTAGAAATTCGCCGGGTTTCCCTTCATGGTCATGTTGGTGAGAATGGGGAACGCCGTCGCGGTCGAGCCCGAACAGACCGCCAGCGTATTGAGCAGCCTGTGGTCGATCTCGTACATCACCCGCTTCAGGTTTTCGTCGATACTCGCGGCGCCGTCGTCCTTGGCCTTACGGTGCTTTTCCTCTTCGCGAAGGTGTGCTTCGTAGGTCATGCCCATTTCGTTAATGCTCGGGTTCTCCTTGCCTTCATAGATGAGGGTGAGGAAATCCTCTTCGAAATAAATTGGCAATTCCGTGATCTCGTGCGCGCGCAGGGTGAGCGAGTGGAGCTCGGAGATCTGGCCCTCTTCAAGCATGGCCTCGTCGAGAAAGCCGAAGTTGAGCATGAGTTTCACGGGCGCGGGCGCCGAGGACTCCTTTTTCGTACGGATGAATACCTGCTTGTAGAGGTCGAAGTACATCTTCGTGATCGCGCGGCGGATTTTCCTCCCCTCGATTTCGGTGTTGAAGGGATTGGAGCTTTTCTTGAACTCGGTGAGCGCCATGAGGAGGCTCTTCTGGAATTCCTTTTCGACCACCGCGAATTCGAATATCTGCTGCATCGAATTCTGATAAAGCGTTCCCGTGGCGCGGGACCGGCCCGGGGATGCGGCCGTCTCCTGCCGCCTGGTTTCGTTCTGGGCCGGCGCCGCGGCCGGGAGGTCCTTGCGGCCGCTGTAATATTCGTGAAGCTTCCGGAACGCGGGGTATTCGACGGTGAGCTTCTTGCCGGATATTTCCTCGAAGAAGTTGTGGAACTTAACGGCCACCGAGAGGAAATTCTTCACGAAGTCCTCGGATATCCTCCCCCGTTTCTGCCAGGCGGTGAGCTCGCCGCCGTCGACCAGGAAGGTCACCCAGCTCGCCTCGGAGCCGAAAAGCTGAGAGAGCTCTTCGTCGATCTCGTTATGGATGGCCTCGATGCGGTCCAGCACCTTGATCAGGTTTTCGGCGACCGTTTCGAAAATGTAACTGGGAATCGCGGGATCGCTGTTGATGATGGGCTGGAGCAGGCCGGGGTCAAGGTTCGATATCTGCGTAAGAAAGGTACACTGCCGCATATCGACAAGGGATTCGAGCGGGAGCCCCTGGTACGCGTATTTCTTTTTTAGAAGGCTCGAGTTATCACGGATGAGAAACTTGGCGTCGATGACGGACGGGAAGTCGCCCCCGTTTTTCACGTAGGTGGCGTAAAGCGCATCGGCGCGCTGCTGAAGCCGGTCCGGGGCGTCGCCCACGGCGTTTTTCCTGTAGACGAGCCCGAGGTTATCGTTCACGAGGGCCAGATTTTGATAGAGCCGCGCGTATTTTCCCGCGTCGGCGATCGAGAGCTTGATTCTCCTGGTCATGTGGGTGAAAAGGCTCATCGCCATCTGGGGATTCTCTTTGAGGACCTGCATGATGCCGCCCTCGCGGATGGGGTGTTTCGCCACTACGGAATCCTCGATCACCCGGATGGACTTCTTGTAGGGCTCGTTGAACAGGAGGCTCATCCCCGAGATGACGCCCTTCTCCCGGATGACGCCCACGCGCTTGCTCCTGGAGACGAGTATGTCGGGATGAAGCTCGTTAAATTCGTCGGGCGCCGAAAGGATTTCGACCGCGCCGCTTTGAAGGTAATAGATGTACTTCGGTTCGCTTCCCTGAACGATCAGCAGCTCGCCGCTGCGGATATTTTCGCCCCTGTTATCGGCCATTTTTCCCCGGTTCCTTCCCCTGGTGTGTATTTTTGGTGCGCCCGGGAGGTGACGCATGCTACGAACCTTCACCTTACCTTAAAATCGGAATAATTTTCAATAAATAATTTTATCGGGGGGTGTTTTTTATGGACTCGAGGTAATCGTCCCATTCAGCGGGGAGGAGGTAGCTCTTTTTATTGTTACAATCCTTGCAGGCGGGGACGATATTGAACCGCTCCGAGGTCCCGCCGCGCGAAAGGGGAATTATGTGATCCATCGTGAGTCCCGCGTGGCCGACGATTGTTCCGCAGTAGTGGCATTTTCCCGCGGCGGTTTTTTTCCTCCACCACGCCGATTGGCGCAATTCCCGCGCCCTGTGTTTTTCGTGCCCGCCACCGGAGGGGGCGCCGGGAGTCGCCGCCGGCGCGGAAGCCCGCCGCGGTCTTCGCCTGTCCCTGTTCTCGTCCTTGTATCCCATGGTGCTACCCTGCCGCCGTATGGGGTTCGAATCGCGAGTCCGGCTGGAGCCTGTATCCGTTGATGAACGAAAGGGCGTCCATAATCTTTTTCCGCTCGGGCTGGAGGGTGAGGATTTCGACACAGCCGTCGCCGGTAGCCGCGAGCAGGCGCTTCTTCTGGTGTACGATAAGCGACCCGGCGGCCCGGGGCTCGCGCGGCGGCTCGGGGAAGGGCGCGGTCGTCCATATCTTGACAAGCATCTCCCTGAAGCCGGTGGACGCCCCTGGTTTGGGATTGAGGCCGCGCACGAGGTTGTGAATTTCAAGGGAAAGCCGGGACCAGTCGATGCCCGCGGTTTCTGCGGTGATCTTCCCGCAAAAGGTCGCCTGGGATTCATCCTGCTTCACGGGCGCCGCCTTCCCCGAATCGAGGAGCTCGATCGCCTCCACGAGCATATCGGCCCCCAGGGGCGTTACGATTTTATAGAGCCCGCCCGCGGTGACGGCGTCGTCCAGCGGGATTTTTTTCTGTATGACGATGTCGCCCGCGTCGAGCCGATCGTTGATGAGCTGCACGGTCACACCGGTCTCGGTCTCACCACGGATGAGGGCCCATTCGACCGGGGCTGCGCCGCGATAGCGCGGAAGGAGTGAGGGGTGCAGGTTGATGGTGCCCAGGCGCGGCATGGCGAAGACCTCGCGGGGGATGAGCCTGCCGTACGCCACGACGACGAAGATATCCGCGCCGTGCGGGCGCAGTGCCGATACGAATTGTTCGTCACGGAGCTTCGCCGGGTGAAGCGTTTCGATGTTGCGCGCGGAAGCGGCGGCTTTTGCGGGACAGGGCTGCACGTGCAGGTGTCGCCCAATCGGCTTATCCTCTCCCGTCACCACGAAGGCGATATCGAAACGCTCCGCGAGCCTTTCAAGCGCATGGGCGGCGATTTCGGGCGTGCCGAAGAAGCCGATCTTCATGAGGCCTTGTTGAGCTTCTTGATCTTTTTCAGTTCGGCGGTGAGCTCTTTCCTGGTGAAATCCTCCAGGTAGTCGATGAACAGTATTCCGTCCAGGTGGTCTACCTCGTGCTGGATGACGCGCGCGAGGAGCCCGTCCGCGTCGAAGGAAAGCTCCTCCCCCTCCTGTGAGATCGCGTTGACCGATATTTCGACGGGTCGTATGATATCGGCCATGATCCCGGGAACCGAGAGGCATCCCTCCTCGTAGGGTTCGACCTCGCGGGAGCGTTCCGTTATGACGGGATTGATGAGCGCCAGCGAGGGCCCCTTGTAATATTCCAGGTCGATGACGATGATGCGCTCCCCGTGGTTCACCTGCGGTGCGGCAAGCCCTATGCCGCCGGCCTTGTACATGGTATTGAACATGGATTCAATCAGCTCGATATGTCGCTGGTCGACGGTTTCTATCTCCTTCGCGACCTGCCTGAGCGTCGGGTTGCCGTAGTAAACGAGTCGTGTGGTCATGTGTGCTTTCCGTGCTCTCAAGTATGCCCCTTCCCCCCGGGACTGCATTAGGTAAATATAACGCGCCCGGAAAAAAGAATCAAATCTTAATCGGGCCGCTTCGCAGGCAGTGAAGAATTAATCGCGATTTTAGGCAAACAATTTTCCCGGCTATTTTTTATGGACACATGCCGGCTGATGATGTAAATTATGTTGACATCACCGGGGCGGAGCACATTCAATTCCTGTATTTTCCGCCGTGCGCGGTGATTCAAGACGTTCCGAGGTATACCAGTTGAAGATTTCCGGCGCCGAGATACTCATAGAATGCCTGAAGAAGGAAGGGGTGGAGGTCATGTTCGGCTATCCCGGCGGGGTGGTCATACCTATCTTCCATCATATATTCAACGCCCCGTTCAAGTTCATACTGGCCCGCCACGAACAGGGGGCCGTGCATGCGGCGGACGGATACGCACGCGCGTCGGGCAAGGTGGGGGTCGCGCTCACGACGTCCGGCCCAGGGGCGACGAACGCCGTCACCGGGATCGCGACCGCGTACATGGACTCCGTGCCGCTGGTGGTCATCACCGGGCAGGTGTCGACGGCGATGATCGGGAACGACGCCTTCCAGGAGGCGGACACTACGGGCATCACCCGTCCCGTGACCAAGCACAACTTCCTGGTCCAGAACGTGGAAGAGCTCGCCCGCATCGTGAAGGAGGCGTTCTTCATCGCCTCGACGGGGAGGCCCGGACCGGTCGTGATCGACATCCCCGTGGACGTCTCGAAAGCCGAAACGAAGTTTGTTTACCCGGAAGAGGTGAAGCTCCGCAGCTACAAGCCCGTCTACAAGGGACACCCGGTGCAGATCGAGAAGGCGTGCAGGCTTATCGAGACCTCGAAGCGACCCGTGATCTACGCGGGCGGGGGCGTCATCGCCTCCAATGCCGCGGCCGAGCTCGCGGAGTTCGTGAAAAAAACCGGCATCCCGATCACTACCACGCTCATGGGACTGGGCGCGTACCCTGAAACCGATCCGTTGGCGCTCAAGATGCTCGGGATGCACGGGACCTTCTACGCAAACCAGGCTGTCCATGATTCCGATCTCCTCATCGCCGTGGGCGCGCGGTTCGACGACCGCGTCACCGGGAACGTGTCCGAATTCATCCCGGAGGCGAAGGTCATCCACATCGATATCGACCCCGCCTCGGTCTCCAAGAGCGTGCAGGTGGATATTCCCATCGTGGGTGACTGCAAGGCGGTGCTGCACGAGATGACGAAGATCGTGAAGCCCCCGCAGATACAGGAGTGGGTTGACGCCATACTCAAGATGAAAAAAGAAAACCCGCTCACCTACGGCAGCGACGGGACCAGGATCAAGCCCCAGTACGTGGTGGAGCGGATATACGAATTGACGAAGGGAGACGCGGTGATCACCACCGAGGTGGGTCAGAACCAGATGTGGGCCGCGCAATTCTACCAGTACACCCAGCCGCGAAGCTTCATAAGCTCCGGGGGACTTGGCACAATGGGGTTCGGGTTTCCCGCGGCGATCGGCGCGCAGCTCGCGCGCCCGGACAAGCGGGTGATCGATATCGCCGGCGACGGCTCCATCCAGATGAACATCCAGGAGCTCATCGTCGCGGTCCAGCACAGGCTTCCCATAATCATTGCGATTCTGAATAACGGGTTCCTGGGCATGGTGCGGCAGTGGCAGCAGCTCTTCTTCGACAAGCGCTACTCGCACAGCTGTATCAGTTTTTCCCCGGATTTCGTGAAGCTCGCCGAGGCCTACGGCGCGGTGGGGATTCGCGTGGAGAAGCGGGAGGAGGTGGACGAGGCCATCCGCAGGGCGCTCTCCGAAACCGAAAAGCCCGTCATCCTCGACTTTCACGTCGACCGCGAGGAAAACGTCTACCCGATCATTCCCGCGGGTAAATCGGTCAAGGATATGATCACGAGGGAGCTGGTATGAGGCACGTCATTTCGGTCAAGGTTGAAAACAAGTTCGGCGTGCTGGCCAGGGTCGCGGGCCTCTTTTCGGCGCGGGGATATAATATCGACTCCCTCACCGTGAGCCAGACGGAGCAGGAGGATATATCGGTCATGACGATCGTCGTGAGGGGCGACGACCGCATTATCGAGCAGGTTAAAAAGCAGCTCAACAAGCTCATCGATATCATCAAGGTGACCGACCACAACGAGTTTTCCGCGGTGCAGAGGGAGCTCGCCCTCGTGAAGGTCAACGCGCAGCCCGCGAAGCGCACCGAAGTCTACCAGATCGCGGAGATTTTCAGGGCCGAGATCGTCGACATATCGGTCAAGACCATGACCCTCGAGGTCACCGGCGAGCCGGGGCGCATCGACAGCTTCATCGAGCTCCTGCGGCCGTACGCGATCAAGGAGATGATCCGGACCGGCCGCGTTTCGATGGGCAAGGAGTGACCGCGCGGCAAGGCCCACGGCATGGGGGCCGATAAAACTATTGACAGAAGCCGCCTCTTCGTGATCATAGGCGTCTCCGGAAACCGGGTCCCGCTCACAATGTCACGTGCTGGTTGTTATTTCGCGGGAACCGCGCCGCGCGCAGAGCGGGGACGCGCGTCCGAAACCTGAAGCCCGCGCATCTAATCCGCAAGGAGGAATTGTATGGCTAAAATGTATTACGACAACGACGCCGATCTCGGGGTGCTCAAGAATAAACTCATCGCCGTCGTGGGATACGGGAGCCAGGGCCACGCCCAGGCGCAGAACCTGCGCGACAGCGGTCTCCAGGTCATGATCGCCGAGCTCCCGGGGACGGAAAACTTCAAGCTTGCGGAATCGCATGGCTTCAAGCCCGTGACCGCCGCCGAGGCGGCCGCGAAGGCCGACATCATCCAGATACTCGCGCAGGACCACATCCAGGCAAAGCTCTACAAAAACGACGTGGAACCAAGCCTCAAGGCCGGCAAGACCCTTGTGTTCTCCCACGGCTTCAATATCCATTTCGGCCAGATCGTGCCGCCCAAGGACGTGGACGTGATCATGGTCGCGCCCAAGGGACCAGGCCACCTGGTACGCAGCGAATACGAAAAGGGCGCGGGCGTCCCCTGCCTCATCGCCATCCACAACGACGCGTCCGGAAACGCCAGGAAGATTTCGCTCGCCTATGCGAAGGGAATCGGGGCGACGCGCGCGGGCGTAATCGAGACCACCTTTAAAGAAGAAACCGAGACCGACCTCTTCGGCGAACAGGCCGTACTCTGCGGCGGCGCGTCCGAGCTCGTCAAAGCCGGGTTCGATACGCTCGTCGAGGCCGGGTACCAGCCGGAGATCGCGTACTTCGAGTGCCTGCACGAGCTCAAGCTCATCGTGGACCTCTTCTACCAGGGCGGGATCAACTACATGCGCTACTCGGTATCGGACACCGCCGAGTTCGGCGACTACGTGAGCGGCCCGCGCATCATCAACGCGGAGACCCGCAAGGAAATGAAGAAGATCCTCGCCGAGGTCCAGGACGGCTCGTTCGCGAAGCGCTGGATCAAGGAGAACGAGGACGGGCGCCCCTTCTTCAACAAGGTGCGCGAGGAAAACAAGAACCACAAGATCGAGAAGGTGGGCGCGGAGCTGCGCAAGATGATGAAGTGGATCAACGCGAAGTAGGACTTCACTAATAACCGGTACATGCAACAAAGGCGCGGAGAAAAATTCCGCGCCTTTGTTTTTTTGAGAGGGACGCCCTGGACGAAGGTAGTGCCGGATTCGTTCCTCATTTCGATAATACATTGACTTTTCATCACCGTAATGCACAATCTGTGAAACGGCCGAGGGCCGTTTTGCCCAGGCTTTTGAAAAAAGCGCGATTTTGGGACATCGCAAATTTTAAGCCCTCTGTCTGAGGGATTTTTAACGGGGAAGGGCAGCTTCTTTGAGGAGCACACTTCCGAGAAGCAGGTTTATGTCAGGGAACTCTCCCCGGAAAGAGGACGCAGTTTCCTTGATTTAAAGCACTTGACAAACTCTGCATATTGTAATTATCATTATCAATATGCAGAGTTCCATTCCACGGGCCATGGCCCCTGTATTAACAGAAAGACTGAAAAACAATCCAGCTGTGGCGATCTTGGGACCGAGACAGTGCGGGAAATCGACGCTGGCGCGCTCGATACTCGCTTCCCACAAGAACGCGGTATTTCTCGACCTCGAAAGGCCCTCGGATCTGCGTAAAATAGAGGATATTGAGGCCTTTTTTGAGATAAATGCGGACTGCCTTGTATGTCTCGATGAAGTCCAGCGCGCGCCGGAAATTTTTCCGGCGCTGCGAAGCATACTCGACAGGAGCGGCATGAACGGCCGGCTCCTTATCCTCGGGTCCGCCTCGCGTGACCTTCTGCGCCAGAGCTCCGAGTCACTGGCCGGAAGAATATCCTATCTTGAACTCACTCCCTTTTTACTTTCCGAGGTAAACCCGGGGCACGACGCGGCCCTGTTGCGCAAAATCTGGCTCAGGGGCGGCTATCCCAGGAGCTATCTTGCCGCATCGGCCGCGAGCTCGCCGTGGCGTTCGGATTTTATCAGGACATACCTGGAAAGGGACATTCCCCAGCTTGGATTCAACATCCCCGCCGCGTCTATGAGACGGCTGTGGACCATGTGCGCACACTCTCACGGGCAAACACTCAACTACTCGAAAATAGGCGAGTCCCTGGGAGTGAGTCACAATACCGTGCGATCGTACATCGATATACTTGCCCAGACCTTTCTTGTCCGGATACTTCCTGCATATAGCACAAATGCAAAAAAGCGTGTTATCAAGTCGCCCAAATGCTATATCAGGGATTCGGGCCTGTTGCATTCGCTGCTCGAAATAGAAACGTGGAACGATCTCCTGGGGCATCCCGTGTACGGGTATTCGTGGGAAGGGTTCGCGATGGAAAACATTCTATCGGCGCTTTCCTCATGGTCCGCTTCCTTTTACCGCGCTTCAACGGGAGCGGAGATCGACCTGATACTGGAAAAGGGACAAAAAAGAATCGCCGTGGAATTCAAGGTTTCCTCGGCACCCGAGCTGGGAAGGGGGTTTTACCACGCAAGGGAGGCCCTTGCAATAACCGAATCATGGGTCATCGCTCCCGTACCCGGTCCCTATCCATTGCCGAAAAACATTACCGTGGCACCGCTTTGGCATTTCATTGAACACATGAAGGCGAAGCCTTAAAACAAGCTGCGAAGGGAGCATCAGGAAGAGGCCTATTCCGCGCAATGAATATTATGCTTGAAAAACCGGTATTTCCTATTAACGCTATAAAGGCTGCGCACAGGAGGAATAATGAATATCTCAATCAAGTATTGCACCAGCTGAAACTACCTGCCCGAGGCTTCCCGTGTGGAAGCAGAGCTTTTAATGGATTTCCCGGATTCGAAAATCGAGTTGATACGGGGAAGCGGCGGGGTGTTCGATATTAAATGCGACGGAAAACTGATTTATAGCAAACAGGAGACCAGTGATCACAGCTTCCCCGCGAAGGGCCTGGTTACCAGGTTGATTAGAGACAAAAGCAAATGAATATAAGTGGCCTCTGCCCTGCACGGGAGAGGAGACCAGATCGCACCCTTCCCCGACCCCACAGTACCAAAGTCGCACTCAGTCGGATATGCGGTTCCTCCGCCACTCGGCGTAGCGGCAGAGCGCCCATGCGGCGCGGGCGGCCCGTTCCGGCGTGGGCAGGAAGGGGACGTCGTGTTCGATCAGGTGCGCGATGAGGGATTCGTCCAGGTCGAGAAAGGTCGAACAGATGATCGGTACCGGAAGGCCCTTGAGCGTATCGGCGATGGTGTGCTTGAGGGAGTCGCCGATCTTCATGGCGGCGTCGATGATGGCGCGGTCAAGGCTGGGCGCCACCGAGGGGTGATCGCTGTAATGGAGGAAGGTCTCCACGCCAAAGAAGCCGTAGTAGAGGAGCACGTCCACCTCGCCGGATTCGGCGATGAGCCGCGGCACCTTGCTGAAATAGCCCTCCCAGTCGTTGATAAAGGTGAAGTCGACGGGATTGGAGAGCGAGGCGGTGGGCGGCGCGTATGCGGCGATGGCCTGCTGGAGGGCCGGTGAAAACCGGGGAAGGCTCATCCCGCAGCGCGCTACCGTGCCCGCCATGATGGCGCCGGGGCCGCCGCTGTTGGTGAGTATGCCCACACGGCGGCCTTTCGGCAGGCTGCAGCGGGAGAGCACGCAGGCGAAGTCGAACATTTCCTCGAGCGAGTCTGCACGCACGATCCCGGTCTGGCTGAACATGCCGTTGATGACGCCCTCGGGCGTGGCTATGGCCGCCGTATGCGAGGCCGTTGCGCGGGCACTTGCCTCTGTACCGCTCGCGTACAGCGCGATGACCGGCTTAACCCGGGAAACCGCGGCGGCCTTTTCCATAAAGTCCCGCCCTCGCCGGATGGTCTCTATATAGCAGGTGATGGCCTTGATGGGTTCGCGTCCGGCCATGTAATCGAGCCCGTCGACGATATCGAGGTCGCCCTCGTTTCCCAGGCTGATCGCCTCCGCCCAGTTGAGGCGGCGCGCGTTCAGGTAGGGCATAAGGTGCGTCACGAATGTCCCGGAATGGGAAAGCATCCCCAGGGTGCCCGGCTTCCCTTCGAAGGGGAATATGGTAAAATTGTAGCTTTGGTGGAGATTCGCGACACCGATGCAGTTGGGCCCCACATAGCGGAGGCCGGCGCTCTTCGAGGCATCGTCCAGTTCGCGCTGCAGATCGCCGCCGCCCGCCTCGCTGAAGCCGGCAGTGACGATTACGGCGCGCCGGATTCCCGCCTCGCCCAACTCGCGCACGATCCCGGGAACGAGTTTCGCCGGCAGAATAATGACGGCGAGATCGACGGGCTTCCCGATATCGCCCACACGCCGGTAGGCGCGCAGTCCGAAAATCTCCTCTTCCCTCGGATGGATGGGGTAGATGGCGCCTGGATAATGATTGCACAGCAGCGTCACCAACTGGCCGGTTCCCATCTTCGCCATAGAACTGGAGGCGCCAAAAAAAGCGATGGAGCGCGCGTTCATTATTTCTTGGAGCGGGTTGTGTGACATGGCATGTGACCTCGGGGATCTGGATAATGATGGAAACCATGAAATAAAATCCTGGCGGGGTGTCCAGTAGAATTAACAGGACGAAATCGAGGCAGGGCCCGTCGTCGCGCAGGCATTATCGGTCGCATCGAAACAGTATTGAGCGCTGCGAGGTCCCGATGATCGGACCGTTGGCGAACGAGGCTTATCAAAGAGCGGGGTGCCGATACACTGGTTTACGCGGGTAAGCTCTCCCCGGATCAACGGCGCGCGTTTTTCGGGCGCGCGAATTCCTTGATTATTATGCCGTGGGTCCGCCTGAATAGCTTGAAAAAAAAAGCCGAAGCTTCATACTGGTGCGGACTGAAAGGATTTCCCGGCAGGCGTACCATTGGGCCAGGAGAATTTCACTGCACCTGTGGCCCGGGAAGGAATTACCCATCGCATATCGGATACCAGCAGGAGTTGCGCGCCGCCATGAAAAAATTTACAATCACGTTTGCCGTCATTGCACTGGTTTCAGCTGTATCCTTAACCTGCAATAGATCGACCGCCCTGGAATACCAGAAGGACCCCAGGGTTCGGGAACTTCTCGGCATTATGCCCGACTACCCCCCGGTTCGGTTCGTCGTTGTATCCGACACCCATTACCACGACCCCTCTCTTGGCAGCTCGGGCGAGGCATACGCGAAATATCTCAAGGACGACAATAAGATGCTTCACCTGAGCGGCGAGATTTTCGACGCGGGCCTTGCAAAGATCGCGGCCGAGAAGCCCGATTTCATCGTCATTCCCGGCGACCTCACCAAGGACGGGGAGAAGATAAACCACGAACGGTTCAGGGACAGGTTGGGCACGCTGATGAAACTTGTTCCAAAGATTTTCGTGATACCGGGAAACCACGACGTCAACAACGGCATGGCGTGCAGGTACCACAGCGACGCGACCGAACCGGTCGATGCCGTCTCGCCGGAGGAATTCGCGAAGATATACACCGACTTTGGTTTCGGGGGCGCCCTGGCGAGGGATGTTTCGTCGCTGAGCTACGTCGTCGAACCCACGGGAGGGCTCTGGCTGCTTGCCCTGGACTCGTGCATATACAGGAATAATAAACCGGGCAAACACCCGGAGACACAGGGCGAATTCTCCGAATCCACGCTGAAATGGATAGAAACGATGCTCATCCGGTCCAAGAAGGAGAAGAAGGCAGTCATCGTATTCATGCACCATGGGATAGTCGAGCACTATCCCCATAATGAGAAGTATTACGGGAGGTTCATCGTCAACCAGTTCGAGACGGTATCGAACCTTTTCGCGGAATACGGGGTCAGGCTGGTATTCACCGGCCATTATCACGCCCAGGATATCACGATGAAAAAGCTGGAAGCGCCGGGCCGTTTTGTGTTCGATATTGAGACGGGTTCGTTTGTGACGCATCCCTGTCCCTTCAGGGTGATCGGAATCAACAGGGACCAGACAGTCCGCGTCGAGAGCCGGTTTATTACTTCCATCGCTTCCAGGAGGGAAGGTTTCGAAAAGTATACGTACGATTATGCCTACACGGGCACCCTGGGAATGGTAGAGAAAGCCCTGGGTAAATTCTGGGTCTCCGCGAGGGACATCGAGACAGTTGCGCCGGAAATAGCACGCGCGTATGTTGCGCATCTGCGCGGTGACGAGATTAAGCCGGAGAAGCCGATCGATACCGAAGGCCTGGGATTATTGGGCAAGGTGGCGATGAAATTCCAGGGCAATCTGATCGAGGGTTGGAATACCGACCTTCCCCCTGCCGACAACAACATTATAATCGACCTGAAGTCCGGGGGATGGCGTTAGGTATACAGTTTCGCGAGGGTGTAATAAAGATTGTGTAAACGGCCATAATAATATAAGGAGAACCTTATGGCCACGAGAGAAGAAGAACTTGAGAAACTGCTGGATGGTATCGATTTCAAGAATCTCACCGCCGAGCAGATCACCGGGAAGGATGGGCTTCTAAAAATTCTTACCAAGCGAATCGTTGAGAAGGCGATGACAGCCGAGATGGATCAGCATCTCGGCTATGCAAAACACGACCCCGCCGGCAAGAACAACGGCAATTCCCGCAACGGAAAAAGCACCAAGACCATAATAACCGAGCAGGGCGACGTGCACATCGACGTACCCCGCGACCGCAACAGCGAGTTCGAGCCCCAAATCATCAAAAAACACCAGAAACGATTTGACGGGTTCGACGATCAGATCATCTCGATGTACGGTCGCGGGATGACCACGCGGGATATTCAGGGTCACTTGAAACATATCTATGGCGTTGAGGTTTCACCGGAATTCATTTCAACGGTCACCGATGCGGTTATCGAAGACGTCAAGGAATGGCAGAATCACCCCTTGGATCCATTCTATGCCATTGTGTACTTCGACGCCATTGTGGTCAAGGCTCGCAACGATGGCCGGGTAACAAATAAGGCCGTATATACCGCTATAGGGGTGAATTTACAGGGGAAAAAGGAGGCTTTGGGCCTGTGGATAAGCGAAAACGAGGGCGCCAAATTCTGGGCGGGGATCATGACCGAGCTGAAAAACCGTGGACTTGCTGACATCCTGATTGCCTGCATCGACGGGCTTAAAGGCCTCCCGGAGGCGATTAACGCGCTTTATCCCGGCACAAGAATCCAGTTGTGCATCGTTCACATGGTCCGTAATTCTGCAAAGTACGTATCGTACAAGGAACGCAAAGTACTCTGTGCCGATCTGAAAAAAATCTATACCGCAGCCACCGAACGCCAGGGGGCCGACCAGCTCGACGCCTTTGCCGAAAAATGGGACAAGAAATATCCGAGCATTAGCAAATCGTGGCGGGTGAACTGGGAAAATCTCAATGAGTTCTTTTCGTATCCCGATGAAATACGGAAAGCTATTTACACGACGAACGCGATCGAGTCCCTTAATTTCAGTCTGAGGAAAGTGACGAAAAACAGGGCGGCATTCCCCACAGACGAAGCGGTCATGAAGCTCTTGTATTTGGCATTGACAAACGCCTCGAAAAAGTGGACGATGCCTATACGAGATTGGGGGGCTGCTCTGAATCAATTTGCGATTTACTTCGGCGAGAGAGTGCCCTTGTGATCAATGCCGTTTACACAAAGAATCTGACACCCTCTGTTTCGCTTCACCCAAATGGGAATTATTTTCGGTTGAATTAAGCTGGTAAATCCTCCAGTAGAATGCTGTTCAATCCCCTGTTTCGTTCAAATCTTGCATTACGGGCCTGTTTGAGTT
>SCSX01000013.1 GCA_004297825.1 Spirochaetota bacterium | reverse complement strand
TAGACGATGTGGCTCATATTTATAGAAGTGCGAAGCATTCCGTATCCTCCGGGACAAAACCGAGCGTCCAAAGTGAATACGAACGGGGCATGGAAAATATGAACGGTTTTCCCGGCTATGATCCGAGCGCCCTAAAATTAATTCACACTAAAGGGGTACTTATGCCTTTATGCACCGAACAGTGCGCCCTTCCGGCCTGGGTATGAGCGGAATAGGCGCGCGCGTGCAGCTTTCGTCGCCGCGGGGGCAGCGGGGGTGAAAGACGCAGCCCTGGGGCTCGTGGGTGATCGTGGGTACGCTCCCGGGTATGGTCGCGAGTCTTGCTTTCTGCTCTCCGATCCGGGGGATCGATTCGAACAGGGCGATGGTGTACGGATGAAGCGGATTGGAGAATATCTGCGCGGTGGAGCCTTCCTCCATGACGGCGCCGGCGTACATGATGACGATGCGGTCGGCGATGTTTGCGACGATTCCCAGGTCGTGGGTTATGAGCAGCATGGACATCCTGTGCTCCTGCTGAACCGCGAGCAGGAGCTCGAGTATCTGCGCCTGTATGGTGACGTCGAGCGCCGTGGTGGGCTCGTCGGCGATCAGGAGCGAGGGGTTACAGGAGAGGGCCATCGCGATCATCACGCGCTGGCGCATGCCGCCGGAAAGCTCGTGGGGGTACGAGTCCACGCGCCTCGCGGGGGATGGAATGCCCACCTGATCCAAAAGTTCGATGGTACGCGCGCGCGCCGCGCGCCTGTCCATGCCCAGGTGTCGCGCGAGGGGCTCCGCGATCTGGTACCCGATGGTGAGCACGGGGTTGAGGGAGCTCATGGGCTCCTGGAAGATCATGGCGATCTCCCTGCCGCGCACGCGGTCGAGCTCCGCATCGGAGTACATGCGAAGGTCGGCGCCCTTGAAGCGCACGCTGCCCCCGGTTATCTCGCCGGGCGGGGAAATGAGTCCCAGGATGGAAAACGCCGATACCGATTTTCCGCACCCTGATTCCCCCACGAGGCCCAGGGTCGCGCCCTCGGGGATGGAGAATGACACGCCGCGCACCGCGTGGAGGTTCGAGTCGGGAAGGCGGAATTCCACCCTGAGATCCTGCACCTCAAGCAGCGGCGGGCCGCCCGCGGATTTTTCTACCATGTAGTTCTACCGGCCGTCATGTGATGTTGCGGCTCCTGCGTTTGATGGTGAATCCCCGGGCGGCGAGATCCTCGAAGAGGTCGTCGGGGCTCGTCTCCTCGATGCTGCACTTGTAAATGGTCGAATCCTTGTAGGCGAGTATATCGGTCTTGACTATATCGATAACTTTCAGTAGTGACGGCTCCACCTGCACCGCGCGCTTCTCCCTCGTCTCCGCGAAGGCAAGGCTGGTGATGCCCAGGGTCTGTATCTGCGCCACGAACTGTTCGAGCCTGTCGAAGGTGATTTCCCTTTGCATAGATCGGTCGTTCCCTTTCATGGTTTGAGTTTTTTGCCGGTGACGGCTATCTCCTGGCTGGAGAAGCGCACCAGGTAGTACTGGTTTTCCTGCGCGAACGGCAGCCGCTCATTGAAATTGCCGCAGCCCGCGGTCACGTACAGTATCCCGTCTTTCTTTTCGGTGAAGCTCGATTTCATATGCCCGGAGAACACGGCCTTCACCCGGTGCCGCGCGAAAAGGGCGATGAGGTCCGAAGCGTTTTTGAGAACCAGGGGAGGGTCCCCGTAATAGGCCGCCTGGGGAAGGAGCACCGGGTGGTGCGTGAATACGAACAGTGCCGGGGAATCCGCATAGGCGGCGAGGTCGTCCTCGAGCCAGCGCATCTGCGCCCCGCCTACAACGCCGGGTATGGGATCGGTCGTGTCGAGCACGATGAAATGAAGATTGCCGTAGTTGAATGAATAATAGCGTCCCCGGCCGGTCATCCGCTGGTACATCTCCGGGGAGCCGTCGAGCGTATCGAGGTCGCCGCGCACGGTATAGATATTCGGCAGGGCGCCGGAGGAGCGCACCTTGAATTCATTGAACTGGCGGGCGATATCGGACTCCTTGATCCCCACCGCGCTCTCCCCCCCGTACACGATGTCGCCGGTATGGAGTATGAACACGGGGCTGTCGGCGTTCATGGACCGGACGGCCTCGTCGATCCACGGGCTCATGGGTCCGAACGGTGATTCGGGTGCTGTGCCGCCTATCACGGCGAAGGTGATCGCGTCGGGATCGGGCAGCGGCTGGGGACCGATACACGCGCACAGGAGGGCCGCCGCCGCTAACAGGAATGCGCAAATCCCCCGGGGGACGGCGCTGTGTGAGGTAAAATGTCCCATGCAGCGTATTTGGATTCATGGAGGGAATCGTGTCAAGCAAAAGGCATATAAAAACCTTGACGCCGCATGGCACCCTCATTTTAATGCCAGCAGAATTCCCGCTTCAAGGAGGGGGCCGTGAAAACGTGCACAATCGCCGAAGCCATCGAAGATCTGGCCTCCGGCCGGATGATAATCCTCGTGGACAACGAGGACCGCGAGAACGAGGGGGACCTCGTGATTGCCGCTGAGTTTTCGACCCCGCAGATAGTCAATTTCATGGCCATGTACGGGCGCGGGCTCATCTGCGTCGCCATGACGCAGGAGCGGCTGGACGAGCTGGGCATCTCGCTCATGGTGCCCGAGAACCAGGACAAATTCTGCACCGCCTTCACGGTATCCGTGGACGCGAAGGAGGGGACCACGACCGGTATCTCCGCCTTCGACCGCGACCTCACGATCAAAACGCTCATCGATGAAAAGAGCGTGTCGGAGGACCTCCACCGACCGGGACATATCTTCCCGCTCGCGGCGAAAAAGGGCGGCGTGCTCGTCAGGGCCGGGCATTCCGAGGGCTCGGTCGACCTATCGCGGCTCGCGGGGCTCAAGCCCGCCGCGGTCATATGCGAGATCCTGAACGAGGACGGCACCATGGCGCGCAGGCCCGACCTCGACAAGTTCGCCGAAAAACACGACATCAAGATCGCGACAATATCGGACCTCATAAAATTCCGGCAGCACCAGGAGCGGCTCGTGCACCGCGTGTCCGAGGCGAGCCTTCCCACCGACTACGGCGATTTCGTCGTGTACGCCTACGAGACCGAGGTCGACAAGATGGCGCACGTGGCCCTCGTGAAGGGGGACGTGCGCGGCCGGGAGAACGTCCTCGTGCGCGTGCACTCGGAGTGCCTCACCGGCGACGTGTTCGGAAGCCGGCGCTGCGACTGCGGCGCCCAGTTGCACCACGCCATGGACATGATCAACAAGGAAGGCATGGGCGTGATCCTGTACATGCGCCAGGAGGGCCGGGGAATTGGACTGGGCAACAAGCTCAAGGCGTATCACCTGCAGGAGCAGGGGTTCGATACGGTCGAGGCGAACATCAAGCTCGGCTTCCCGGCGGACCTCCGCGACTACGGCATCGGGGCGCAGATACTCGTGGACCTGGGGCTTCATACGATCCGCCTGATCACGAACAACCCGAAGAAGCTTATCGGCCTCGAGGGCTACGGTCTGGAGATCGTCGCCAGGGTTCCCGTGGAGATCCCCGCGGGCAAGGAAAACATACGCTACCTGCGCACCAAGAAGGAAAAGATGGGCCACCTCCTCTCCAAGAACCTTGACGGGGGCAGCGATAGTTAATGGAGCCGGCCGAGACTCAATCCATCGTCGTCATCGACGACGAGGAGATTATCCGCTACACGCTGCAGAAAAAGCTCTCGCGCATCGGGTATCATGTCATCTCGCTTGAAAAGGCGGAGGACATGATATATCTATTGAAGACGAACGAAAACGACATCGACCTGGTGATCACCGACATCAAGCTGCGCAAGATGGACGGCATCGAGCTCCTGCGCCACATAAGCGCCATGGACAAGCCCATCCCCACGCTCATCATCACCGGCCAGGCGAACGTCGAGGACGCCATTCGCGCCATGCGCTACGGGGCGTGCGACATCATCCGCAAGCCGTTCGACATCAACGAGGTCGCGTCAACGGTGAGGGGGATTCTCCGGCGAACCCAGGAGAAGGAGCTCGCCGGCGGACTGGGCAAGTATGTCGAATATGAAAAGGGAAAGTATACAATACCGGTTGACGGCACGCTGGGTTCAGTGATATCCTACCAGCTCACGCAGAACCTGGCCCCCTCGGGATTGTGCAACAACACCACTTCCGACAATATCGCGATGGCGATCCGCGAGGCGGTTTCAAACGCCATGTTCCACGGAAACCTCGAGGTGCCGTCGAGCATACGGGAGGACAGGGGGCTCAAGGGCTTCAATGACGAGATCGAGCTGCGCAAAGGGGACGGGCGGTACTCCGGGCGCATGGTGAAGATCGAATACGAGCTTACGCGGGACTACGTCGAGTACTTCGTGGAGGACGAGGGGCCGGGTTTCAACTTCCGCGACCTGCCCGATCCCCGCGATCCCGAGAACTTTTTGAAAGACAGCGGCCGGGGGCTTCTCATTATCCGCATCCACATGGACGAGGTGGACTGGAACGAGAAGGGCAACAGGATCCGGTTCCGGAAATACAGGGTCCACAGAAATAGTGTCGCATAACGGAGGACGCATGTATTACACGATAAAGTGGAACGGGGACGCTGTCTCCATGCTGGACCAGCGCCTGCTTCCCCTGCACGAATCGTACAATAACTATACGAGCCATCTCGACGTGGCGGCCGCGATCACCGACATGGTGATCCGCGGGGCGCCCGCGATCGGCATCGCCGCGGCAATGGGCATCGCGCTCGCGGCGGTCAAGATGACGATCGGGAACGCAGATGAGTTCAGGAAGGAGCTCCTCGCGGTGTGCGAGCTCTTCGCCAAGACGCGCCCCACGGCCGTGAACCTGTTCTGGGCCGTCAACCGGATGAAAAAGCTCATAGAATCCGCGGGCGATGTCGAGACACTCAGGGGCCGCCTGGAGAAGGAAGCCGTCTCGATGCTGGAAGAGGACGTGACCATCAACCGCGCGATCGGAAAAAACGGCGCCCGCTACCTGGCCGACGGCGACGTGGTGATGACGCACTGCAACGCGGGGGCGCTCGCCACAGGCGGCTACGGGACCGCGCTGGGCGTGATACGCGCGGCCGTCGAGGAGGGGAAAAAGATCCAGGTCATCGCCTGCGAGACCAGGCCCTACCTGCAGGGGGCGCGCCTCACCGCCTGGGAGCTTCTGCAAGACCACATCCCGGTCACGCTCATCACCGACAACATGGCCGGGTATTTCATGCGCCAGGGGCTCATACGCAAGGTCATCGTGGGGGCGGACCGGATTGCAGCTAACGGCGACACCGCCAACAAGATCGGGACCTATACCCACTCGGTGCTGGCCAAGGAGCACCGCATCCCCTTCCTGGTCGCGGCGCCCATATCGACGCTCGATCCCGCGACTCCCAACGGCGACGGCATCGTGATCGAGGAGCGCGGGATAGACGAGGTTGCCTATATCATGGGCACGCAGATCGCGCCCGAGGGCGTCTTCATCAAGAACCCGGCCTTCGACATCACCCCCGCGCAGAACATCTCGGCCATCATCACCGAGAAGGGAGTGATCGAGAGTCCCCGCGACAAGGGCATCAAGAGCGTACTATAGCGCGGGGCGTTAACGTTCCGAAAGTACGGGGGGCCGATGCGCGGGTCGACCGGTGTATCGGCCCCCGGCCCAGCCTGACGCCTTGAGGGCCGCTCACGGGAAAAACGTAAGGTAAGCGCGCATGATCGCGTCCCCCCAGAAGAGCGAGACCGCGAGTCCCGCGGTGAGCGGGGGCGCGAAGGGGAACTTGATGCGCAGGCCCTTTCCCGATGCGAGTGCGTAGATCACCCCCGCGATCGAGCCGATGACGAGCGCCGATTCCAGCAGCACCGCCCCCTGTTCAAGGCCCGCAAGGAAACCCAGTGCCGCCGCGAACTTGACGTCCCCCCCCCCGAAGCTTCCCGGAAAGATGAGCATGAACACTGCAAAAAAAACGAACATTCCCGCGGCGCCCAGGAGGTGGGATTTCCACATGCCGTCCATGACGACCGGGTAAACCGATACGAGCGCGATCATTGCGCAGAGGGACCCGGGGATGGAAAGCGTTTTAATGTCGATTATTGAGACGCACATCGCGATCGCGAGCGCGAAAAAAACGCACGCCGCGTCGAGCGAGAATCCGAAGCGTACGCATACCGCGACGGCGACAAGACCGAACGCAACCTCTGCCGCAGGATAGGACCATAGGATATTTCCGGCGCACGAAGCGCACCTGCCGCGAAGAAACAGGTAGCCGAATAGCGGAACCAGTCCCGCGATGGACACAGGAGCCCCGCAGTGCGGACAGCGCGAACGGGTGAACAGGAGTTCCTTCGTTTTTCCACGGTAGGACTCGTCGCTCAACCTGAGCGCGAGCGTGAAGAAAAAACTCCCCCAGAGCGCCCCGGCGAAGAAAATCGCGATCCCGAGCGGTGCGGACATGGCCATATGCCGCCTACAGGTCCCGTCCGGAGGGGAGCGCGAGCGCGACGTCCACGCGCCCGCCGGTCGTATCGGAACTTCCGCCCACCAGGTCGCACCGCAGGCCCTCCACAATCCTTTCCCGCGCGATGCCGAACTCTCCGTTCAACACGCGCGTGATTTCCGCGAAGCGCGCGGCGGGGGCGTTCGTCCACCGGTCGCTTTCCTCCGCGCGCCGGCAGACCAGGATGCGGGCGCGCTCGTAGAGGCGGGCGCTCAGGGCGATGCCGCGGAGGGCGGTGCGCGACGCGCCGGTCAGGACCGAATCCTTTCCCTCGAATACAAGGCGTAATGGGGCGCTCAGCAGGGTTGGCTCCTTCCAGTCTTCGACTGCCGGAGGCGTATCGGCGCGGTCATGGCGCTGCGTTTCCCGCGCATCGCCGGCAAGGAGGCCCATTATCGCGGGATCCGCCAGGGACGAAGCTGCCGCTTCAAGGCGCACATGAAGGGTTTTCTCCCAGCGGAGGGAGGCGAATTCAATCATGAAGGCGAGCGGGACGCGTGCGCGATCCGATCCTGAAAAAACGCTCCTGTTGTCATCGATTCCCGCGAACATCACGCGGGATGCGCATTCCCGTGACTCCTCAGCGGAAATCCGGCACACGCTCACGAGGGTCTCGGAGGCGGTTTCAGGGGATTCCGCAAGGCGGGCGGATTCGTCCATCCATGCCCGGGCGAAATCGGCAAGGGCCCGGGGGTTTCGCAGCATGAAGGATTCCCGCGTAACAAATACCGAGGGGACGAGCGAACCCGCGTCTCTGGTGGTGAGCACGATCCCGGAACTTGCGCGCCGTTTCACCGCGCGCGCGACCGAAATGTAGTCCCCGGCGCATAGATCGGCCCCGCCGCGCGCGAAGAGGGAGGCCGCGTCGGGGGGGCTCATGGTGAACACCCATTGCACGTCGGAGGGGTCCAGGCCCTGCATCTCGAGCAGGTGCAGCATCATGAGATGCCCCGAATCCCCCCTCGCGCAGGCGATGCGAAGTCCCCGGGACGAAGCGAACGGGGAACGCGGGTTCGCGGACGCGACTGCATGGGCTCCACGCGAATAGCCCGCCAGCATGAAGGCGACCGGGTTGCACGACGCGAACGAGGACCGGTAAAGCGCGAGCGCGTCGGCCGGGAGGAATACCGCGTCGGCTGACCCGCGGGCGAGCTCGAGGAGGGCGGCGCGTGGATTTCCCGTTATGCGAAACTTAATGGCGGCCGGCCGGCCGCCAAGGGTGACGGTCCCGTCATGGCCGGCCGGGCGTCCCGCGTGCGGGAGCCCCGGGAGGCATAGCGCGTCCGGCGCGAGCAGCACGTTCAGCGTTCCCGGCGCGGTGCGCTCGGTGAACGCGTCGCGTGCCGACGAGCGGGCTCCCCGTGCGTCGCCGGGGGCCCAGTTTCCCGGGATGGATGCCGCGCATATCATGGCGGCCGCCGCGCACGCGATCAGCGCGCGCCCGCTGCGGTGTATGGTTATGGAGTTCACAAACAGGTCCCGGGCCGTCTAGATGTGGATGTAGTAGCTCACGCCGAAGAGGAGCACGTCTCCCCGCACGTTGATATTGCGCTTGGGGTCAGCGGTCGCGGCGTCCGCATTATCGATCCCCTGATTCTTGAGCGGGTAGCTCATCCCTTCCTGGTGGATCCACTCGGTGGTGATCGTGACCTTCTCGCTCACGGGAACCTCCGCGCCGAGTATGAGATGGTAGGCGACGAACATCCCGGAGTATCGGTCCACCTTGTTGTCGGAGACGCCCACATTGGTGCTCATATTGAATACAGGGACCGCCTGATCGGGGGCTTTTTGCGTTATCTTGACGTAGGCATGGTGCAGCGTGCCGCCCGCACCAAGGTAGAAATATGTTCTCTTCTTGAGGGGCATGATAATGCCGATCGTTGCCGGCAAAGAATTCTGGTAGGTTGTTATTCGAATCTTGTTTTTTGCGCCCCCTCCGGCCGGCGTGATATAGCCCTCGATGGGCAGTACGGGCTGCGTGTAGTGCCATCCGAATCGGAACAGAAAATAATTGAACTGGTAGCGCGCCGATACGCCGAACACCGGACAATACGGCGCGCTTAACTGCTCCATCTTCGTGCCGGCATTGGCGGACTTGTAGTTTTCCATCCCGGTATTAAAACGGTTCACCGTGTCGTCGACGCCGTTGGGTCCGTAGGTGAACCCCAGGTTCATCCCCAGGGAAAACTCGCCGATCGCGAAAGACGACGCGGGCAGCACAAGCAGCAGGGCGAGCGCCAACAGCGCACGCGCTCCATGGAGGGCGGCGGTTCGTTTTTTGCGTACGTGTATCATACCCATTCCGTCATTTTGCCATCGCTCGAAATAGTGCGCCCGTTCCTATATTGAGTAAAAATAATATGACAGTCCGATGCTGAACCGGTAGCCCGTGAAATCGATCTTTGCGAAGTCCACCGCTCCCGCCCCTCCAAGACCGGTAGTATCGGATCTCTTGCTGTCTCTAATAGTCTCGGTCGCTCCTTTATAATACGCGAGTGAGGTATTAAGAGCGATTTTTTCTCCCAAGAAATATTCCCCTTGCACAAGGATTACCAAGGGAAGCGCCCATCCCGTGAAAGATCCTTTGCGATCCCCGCTTGCCACCTTGAACTGGTTGTCGTAGGCGCCGTAGGCGAAAGCGAGGCCGCAACTGAACGAAATCTTCACGTCCTTCCAGAAGGGAATGATGAGCCCCACGGTGAGAGGTATGTCGTAGCTCCACATGGAGTAGCTCGCGGTGACATCGGTTTCGGTTCCGGCGCCGCCGGTCAGGAATACCGTCTTGCCGGCGCCGCCGTAAATGCTCATGGTATAATTGCCCGCCAGGCGCATCAGAAAATAATCGAAAATGATCGCCTTAAACTCGATTCCCCCCGAAAGGCCAAGGAGCCTTTTGATCTCCGTGGTGTCATGGCCGCTCATTTCCTTGTTCATTCCGTCGATGCCATTGCGGGAATCGAACGGATCGTACTGGGTGCTTGATTCGAGATTGCCTCCATACGAAGGCATGAATCCCACGTAAAATCCGGCCGCGTAATTCATCGTGGCGGCGGTCAGGGGCGACGCGCATATCAGTATCAGGGATGTCAGTAGTAATTTTTTCATGATTAGGCCGTCATATCAGGTAATACATCGCCCCTAAAAGAATCCGGTGGCCGGTGAAATCGATATATAAATTTTTCCACTGGTCGGCGGGAGCGGGCTGTGTCGCAAGGACCGGCGCGGACCGGGCGTCGATATACTCCCACTCCATATAGAGCCTCACGTTGGGGGTGAGCGTGAGCTGCATGCCCGCCAGGAAACCGTACCCGATCGCGGATGCAGAAATCTCTTCCTTGGCCGGGTGCTTGACGGTGCCGGTCGCCAGGAGGTACGCCCCGCCGCCGCCCATGTAGAACTCGCCCACATCCTGCACGGGGAAGCTCAGCCCCGCGAAAACGGGTACCTGCGAATACCGAATTTCGTAACTCGTCACGGTGTCATTGGAGCTGGGTTCCAGCACCTCGCCCTTGGAAAAGACGAAGGTGGTGTCCACGCCGGCGCGCATGAAAAAGAAACCGAGGTTCGCTTTGAACGAGCAGCCCAGGAGGAGACTGGTCTGGGGCTTGATCTGCATCGCCGGATCGTACGAGTCCAGGTTCCCGACGTTGTGGTGGGCGCCCACGTGTATGCCCACGCCGAAATTCTGTTCCGCGCGGGCGGCAGAGGCGAACGCCGACGCGAAAATGAGCGCCGGGAGGACGATGCGCGCTATCGTGAAGCGCGGTGAGTATGCCCTGTCCATGCTTTAATTTTTACACCGGGTGCGCGCGACAGTCAAGAGAAATATTTCCGCCCCGGCCGGCGCGCATTGCCGGCCTAGATGTCCTTGAAGAGGCCTTCCGCTTTTTTCTTGCCGGTGAGCCGCTCGTAATCGTCGTAATCGACGAAGGTGAGCCCGGGGGCTTTTTTCCTCAGGCGCCCTACGATCTCGTGCCTTCCCCCCTTGGATTCGCGCGCGGTGATATATTTGAATACCCGCGCGCACTTGGGGCACTGGGTGACGCCCTCAACCCTGATGCCTATCTCGCGGCATCCCGAACAGAACCCGAACTTGTCGTCGGCGATGATGATGTGGTCGGCGACCTCGGTGATGTCGACCTCGGCCCAGATACGCATATGTTCCATGGTTTCCTCCGCGCAGGATGATGATCGCGCCAAGCCGGTCCGCTTTCGCTGCTTCATGCGGTGCGCATGAAGCAATAGTGGGTCCGGGGATTGGAATTGGCAAACAGAATTTAAGGCGCCGCACCCGGGTGCGGCGCCGCGGGCTCGAAATGCGCGTTGACAGCGCGGCAAAAAGCCCTCACCCTGTGAAGATCGAAGCCGGCCGTATCTGATGAGGGAGGGCGCCATGAAGATTCTCGTAACCGGAACAGGCGTGATCGGGACGACGTACGCCTGGCAGCTCGCGCTCTCGGGCAACACGCTCGTGCATTTCGTGCGTCCAGGGAAGAAACGCGCACTGGTGGAGCGGGGGATACGGGTCCGGTGCCTGGATCAGCGTTGCGGGAGGAATGCGGAGCGCGAGACAGTATACCAGCCGGCGATCGTCGACGATTTCGGGCCCGGGGACGGATACGATCTCATCATATGTTCGGTGAACAGTCACCAGCTCGCGGAGCTGCTGCCGCTTCTCGCGGACAGGGCCGGGGACACGACCATACTCTTCCTCCAGAACATGCGTCCCGGCGACGATGAGCTCATAGACCGGTACCTGGATCAATCGCGGTATGTAATCGGCTATCCCTTCAAGGCGGGAGGGGGGCGGGACGAGTCCGGCATCGATACCGTGATATTCGGCAATTACCTGTCCAATACGGTGCTGGGGGAAAGGAACGGGCGCATCACGCCGCGGCTCAAGGTCCTGCATCGGCTGCTTGCCGGGGCGGACATGAACCCGAAGATGATACGGAAGATCGTTCCCTATATCCGGACTCACTATATCTGGGCTGCCGCATCCCTGGGCGCTTATATGAAGGCGGGTTCATGGGAAAGGTTTATCGGCCCCGAAATCACCAGGGAATCCTGTCTTGCCATGCGCGAGGGATGGAAGATATGCGAACGGCAGGGAATCAAGCCGCGCAGGGTCGCGCCCACCTGTTATTACTATCTTCCGCTCCCCCTCATGGTCCCTCTTATCGGTTTCATGTACAGGGACGGGGGGATGCGGCGAATGTTCGAGGGACACGTAGGGCACTCCCCCGAAGAGATGCGGACGATGTATTACGATGTGCTCGGGCTGGGCGAAACCTACGGGATCGACATGCCGTATTACCGGGGATTCAAGCGCTTCGTGGACGGGTATTTTTCACGGCAATAAGCCCGGGGGGCCGATTCACTATAATGTGTCGGGAAAGCCTGCCGTCGAATCGGCGCCACCCCCCTCTGCCCGAAAACCCCATTAAATAATCTCGATTCCTTCCTGTCGGCCGCTGCGCCGGCACGTGTGCCGCTGCCGGGTTTCACGCCGGGCAGCGTTTCCGTGCGGCTATTTCTTTACGATCTTCGCCTTCACCGATTCTTCTTTGAAGCTTTTCGCGAAGGTGAACTTGGGGACTTTCGTCGCTTTTTTGGGCGGTATGGTTATCTCCAGACCGGTAAGCGGATTGCGTCCCTTGCGCGCCTTGGTCGCGGGGCGCACCCGGATGAACATCTTTCCGAATTTTCCCACCGGAACCCTTTCTCCGTTCATGACCCCGGCCTGGATGACATTGAAAACATCATCGATGATTTCCTTCGCCAGCTTCCTGGGCAACTGGTACTTTTCGGCGATGTACGCCGCCATGGATGATGCGGTTACCTTTTCCGGGAATTTTACCTGAACTGCTTTCTTAGCCATAATGACTCCTTGTATGCTTAAACAACCATTATCCACATGCCATGAAATGGATTATTGTCAAATAAATTCTTGCTAACAAGAAAATTATTAGCATTTATCGCCCGGAACGGGAATCATTCTTCACGCGCGCGGAGAAAAAGCCCATGCGGTCTTCCGCGGCGGCATTCCGTCCGATACACCGGTTCAGGGAGCGTACCATGGAACATCGTCTTCGAAGCCTGCTGATCGTCCACGGGCTCATCGCGACACTGCTGGGGCTTTTGTCCGGCGTCGCGCTCGCATTCGTCCTCACCGGGGACGTCCCCGGAAGCGCACGGGCATGGCACCAGGCGCACCTGCAGGGAATTATGAGCGGCCTCCTGGCGCTTGCGGCGGGCTGGTTTGCGGGGCATATCCGCCTGGGGGAACGCGCATTGCGCATCATGGCGTGGGGTTTCATCGTCCAGGCGTACGGATTCTCGCTGGGCACTGTCGCAGGGGCGCTCACCGGCCATAGGGGTCTCGAGGTGGCGATGCCCGTCGGCAATATTATAGTCTACGTCGTGTACACCGCGGCCATCGCGGGCTCTCTCGATGCGGTGTGCCTGGCCCTGTACGGGGCGCTCAAGGCGGCCCGGGCGGGGTAGGGAGTTCCCGGCGCACTTTTCCCGCGCGCCTATGCGCGCGCGGGATCGTTCAGCCGGTGAAATATTTTTTTATTTTTTCGGTACAGCTCCAGGAATTCCGCGTAAATCCGGTCGTACCCCGCCGCACGGGCGCGGTCCGGCGTGAATTCGCCGTCATATTCGACCAGTCCGGGGATGTCGTCGAAGGAAATCAATCCCAGCCCCACCGAGGCGATGAAGGCGGCGCCGCGCGCGTTTGCCTGGATGGGATCCCTGACCCTCCGCACGGTCCTTTTCAGCACGTCGGCGAAAATACCGCACCACGCGTCCGAGCTCGCCCCCCCGCCCACGATGCTGATAGGATCGAGCATGCGACCCGCGAAATGCTCGACCGCGTCCAGGCTCCAGCGTGTGTTGAAGGCGACGCCCTCGAGCACCGCGCGCAGGATGTGGTCCGTGGTCGTCGTCATGGAAATGTTGAAGAGCACGCCCCGCAGCGCCGTGTCGTCCACCGGCGTCCGCTCGCCGTTCAACCAGGGGGCGAAGATGAGCGGACCACTCCCCGGGGGCACGCGCCTCACCGTTTCGTCCAGCCTCCGGTAGGGATCGGCCGGGCGGCGCGGCGAATAGAAATCGCTCGAATGGAAGATGATGTTGTCCAGCAGGAAGTTGAGCGCGCCCCCCGCGATGTCCTGTTCGTTGATGCACTGGTATCGGCCCGGAATGGCCGAGGGGAGGGAGGCGATCTGGCGAACGACGTCCGTCTTCTTGAAGGGAACGACGCACTCGATCCAGGACGACGTTCCGATATACAGGTGCCCCTCGTAATCCCGCACGGCGCCCGAGCCCACGAGCGCGGACTGGTGATCGGGAGAGCCGCCCGCCACCTTCACGTCCGCGCGAAGCCCCAGCTCCTTCGCCACCGCGGGCTTTATGGTCCCAATCACATCCGTCGACTTGACGAGCCGCGGAAACTTATCGGCGTCCAGTCCCGCCGCGCGCATGAGCGGTGCGCAGTAACGGACGTTGCCTGGGTCGCGGTTGTCGGTGATCCAGAAGAGGGTGATGGAATCGTGCGTGGCGGCGAACTCGCCGGTCAGGCGCAGGTTGAAGTAATCCTTGCTTCCCAGGAACTTGTATGTTTTATCGTAGACCTCCGGGAAGCGCTCCCTTGTCAGGATGACGTGCGCGATGTCGTCCTTGCCGGATAGCGCCGGTCCCCCGCCGGTGAGGCGTATCCAGCGGTAGAGCTTCCAAACGTTGTAGCCCATGACGCTCGGAAATCCGCCCATGAGTGCCTTCACGGAATCCGCCCCCCGCGAATCCATCCAGGTGAGGGAGCGCATGAGATGGCGCCCTTGTCTGTCCACGGCGACCGTGCTCGAGAAGGTGCTCGATACGCAGACCGCGTCCACGGCGCGCGCGAGCGCGCGGTGCCGCCCGAGGAGGCGCTTCGCCGCGCGCATGAAGGCGCCCCACCACTCGTCCGGGTCCTGCTCGGCGCCGCCGCCGGGGAGAAAGTACATGGGGGTGGGCTCGCTCTCGAAATCGAGCACCCGTCCCAGGACGGTCACGAGCGCGACCTTGCAGCCGGACGTCCCGTGGTCGATCGCGAGTATGCAGCGCGGGTTCGCGTTATGCGCCATTGACGTCACAGGTCCATCGTGGCGATCTTCCCGCCGGCGTCTACCCGCTCGATAATGAAGCCGCTGAATCCGCCCCCGTCCTTCTTGTTCTTTTCCAGATCCATCACCTGCGGCAAAAGCGCGAGGACGTCGGCCGGGTTCACGCAGGCTTCCGGCGGCAGCACGCCCGGTCCCTGGATCTTGCCCTGGTGCATGAGTATCGCGCCCATCGCCGCCGGGATCCCGGTGCCCTCGCCCAGTGCCTCGCTCCTGGACGCCATGTGCACGCGGTACTGCTGGTACGTCCCGTCCTTCTTGCCGGTGACGACCACGGAGCAGCAGCCCCGCTGCGAGCCGAACGCCGACTCTTTCAAAATCCTTTCCCGCTCGCGAATAATATACGCCATTGCGAATTCGTACGGAACCACCGTCTGTCCCTTCACCGTTACCGGTTCTTTGCTCGCGAGGCCCAGCCCGCACAGGTCCCTCGTGAGCTCGTAGTACGCGTTGGGAATGACGGAGCCCTTGTTGGTTACGCGTTTCGTCTTGATGTAGTTCGGTATAGTGACCTGCTCGGGGTGCGGGTAGGGGTAGAGCGGGACCTTGCCCAGGATGGGAAACTCGAAGCTTTCCCTGAGCGCGATCCCGTCCTCGCGAAAGTATTTCACGTACCGGAGCTCCCCGTCCAGGAACATGGGGATGTCGATGCTCATGCAGTGGAAGCGGTGTCCGATAACGCCCTCTCCCTCCACGGGCTCCCCCCCGTGCGCGTGGAAAATGTCTATGGAATCGGTCTCGTCAAGGAAGGACGTCGAGACCATCTTCGCGATGATGTTCGTCACGCCGGGCGAGTTTCCCATGCCTATGAGCGCCGATACGCCGGCCTTCCGCGCATCGGCGTCCATGTTCAGGATGTCGATGGTCACGTCCACGTCGTCGCACACGTCGACGTACTGGATTTTTTCCTCGAGGACGGCGGAGAGTATCGGCTTCACGGTGCTGTAGAAGGGTCCCACGCAGTTCAGCACCACGTCCGCGCCCCGGATGGCCCGTGTAATGCTCGCCTTGTCATGCGCGTCGAAGTGCATCGTCGAAAGCTTGCCGGAACCGATCCCACGCACCAGCGTATCGGCCCCCTCGACGTTGAAATCGCAGACGAGGACCTCCGAAAATTCGTCATGCCGGGCCAGTGTTTTTACCGCGATGGAACCTACCGCCCCCGCGCCGCCGAGTACCGCTACCTTAGCCATGGGTATCACCTCGATTTAAGATTAACGTACGGTAAATATAACGTTTGTTAACTTAAAGGTCAAGCACTTATTATCTTTTTATGACCCTGATGATATCATCCACGATATGCGCGTACACCTTCATGGGGTCGCTGACCACGTAGGTCGCGAGCGTGCTGTTCTGCAGCAGGATCATGCCGTGCAGCATGCTCCACACCTCGATCATGTAGCGTTCGGCGGCCGCGCGTTCCGTTTCTGGGCTGGATTCGAGAACCGCGGAGACCATGTCCATCGCGAGATCGATGATCTTGCGGGAATAATCCATCTCGATCCGGGAGAGCGCCTCGTAGGGCGTGCCCATGTAGTCGTTATATTTCGGAAGCGACGGGGAGAACATGATGTCGTAGTAGTTGAAATTG